>CAZQQS010000007.1:0-28744 GCA_964595665.1 uncultured archaeon
CTGCACCATATATTTATTGGCAAATGAAAACTTCTGATACTCCATTAAAAGCTTATTTTGTAGGTGAAAAAGAGTTAAGTAGAATTAAAATATATACTGGAAATTCTCCAATATATAAAGATGCATATATTGATTTTTTTATAAACGATACGATGTCTAACGGAGATTTCTTTGAAGCAACAATTATTAAATTTATTCAAGATTTAGCTGTTCAAGTTGCACCAATTACTTCTGAAAAAGAAGTTGCAAATTTCTTTGGAGTTAAACCAAGAGATAGTGTACAAGATGTAGTTTATTATAGTGGTACAGAAAATTGTGCAGATTGTCAATCAGCAAGAAGAGCTCAAGATAGTATTGTTTTTATAATGAGTGCTTCAAGTATAGGAACAAAAAATTATATTTTAGAAAAGCCTGATTTAAAAACATATAATGATGCTATTAAAGGTGGATTAACTTTGGCAGCATTTACACATCATACAAATATGGATTTTTATATGGGTGATGAAGCTCAAAAAGATGTTAAAGTAAAAGGAACATATAATTTAGAAACTGCTATTCAAAATAATGAAACCTGCGCTCAAAAAATGGAAACAACTGTTTTTGGTCAAATTCCTTTGTTAGGAGATTATTTTAAAGAAAGTAATGGTAGATTAGGTTTGCCTGTTGGGATTGCTGATAGTTTAGTATCTTATTTGCCAGCATTATATTTAACATCTTTACCAGCTTTAGGAGTTGGATTAGTATTGTCTATGGGTTTACACGAAGCCGTAAGAAGACAATTTGATGGTTGTATTGATTCTGAAGAAGGATATTATATCCAATATAATCATAAGTTTGCATCTAATGATAAACAACAAGATGTATTGAGTAATTTAGTTTCGAAAGGTAAAAATGAATTAACTAAAACAAGTGCGGTAGAAGCAACAAATAAAGTTAATTCTACAATTGATGATTTAAAAAAGAGTTTATTAAATGTTGTTGAAAAAAAAGAAAAAGAATTTATGCAAATTAAATTCTATACTATTAATAATACATCTTCAAAAATTGAAGCCACAGGTATATTTATGGTGTGGGCTGGTCCAAGAAGTAATTGTAGTATAATTGATGCAGAACAAGATACTGTAATTGGTGCTAAAATAACTAAAGATGGAAAAGAAGTTTTAGTTACTCACGATACTTCTGACGGTACAATAAGAGTTGATGGTGAAATAGTTGCTGAGAGTGAAGTATTAAAATTTAGACAAAGAAATAATATTTTTGGTGGTTTTGAGGTTCCTCAAAGAATTACTTTTATGCCTGCTAATATTGGTTTGGATTATTTCCAGTTTTTGCCTAGTAAAGAATTTAGAATTTTAAATGCAAATACAAGTTCTTGTGCATTGAGTGGAGCATTTGAACAAACTGGTTTGAATTACTCTAATATAGTTGATTATACGGGCCCAATTTTAACTATTTTTGGGGAAACTGCTTCAGGTAATTTTACTGCAAGACCTACGGGTTATGCAATAGATTATTTGGGTGGCTCAGTAGAACGAAAAACTATTTCTACTAGTTTAAATGTAGATAAAGAAATAAATGTTTTAGATGCAGCAAATGTAAATTATGGTAAGTTTACTTCAGTAGTTTTTGAAAAAGCACATATCTGGTATAGAGAAGAAACTAAAGATTTTGCATTTTGGGTAAGAGTAATGAAAACTATTAATGGTGTAGATGTGCAAAAGTTTTCTGCAACTCCTACAACTGTAACAAATCCAGATACTGGTTGTGAGGAATTAGCTTTAGATTTATCTGTTATAGGAAATCAATTAGATGCTCAAGCAAAAATTGATGGTGAAGAATTTGATAAATCATTAAAGAAAGCTGGACCTTTCCAATATTTTGAAACTGATAAAAAAATAATAATGTTTTATTCTAAATTAGAAGCAGATGGAACTTGCCAAGATTACATGAAAGTTATTGATAAAGCAACAAACCAAGTATTATTAGATACGGCAATAAATTCTGTAGAACAAATTGAAAATGGTATAAAAGTTAATACTGCTGATGGTTCTCATACATTAGAATTTAGTAATGAAAATGGAAAACCAACATTATCTTTTAATGGTGAAAAAGGAACTTTATTATTAGCACAAGGTAGAGAGGGTTCATTTTATTTTGATCCTAGTACAAAAGAATGGTATGTTGGTAATTCACAAATGATGCCATTTAATGATAAGTTTGCTACTGAAGGTACATTATCTGATGGAACAGGAATTTCTAAACCAAGTACTAATCCTTTAGGAACAACAGTAGAAGCTTATGGTAAAAAAGGAGTTTTCGATATTCCTTTATTTGAAGGATTTGAGAAGTATTTATTTGTAATATTGAGTTTATTTTTTGTTTTGGCTTTTGTTTTTTTTACGCGTGATAAATATGTTAACTGAAGTTATTATTAATACTTTTAAAAGAATGATTTCTAAAACAAATTATATTTCAACATTTATTTTATTTTTAATTTTAATTACAAGTTCATTAATATCTTTTTTAATTTTAACAGGTATATCAATATTTGGTTTGGGAAAAAGTATTTCTCTTACGAATTTAGAATCTCAAATTAATATATTTGAATTTTTATCTAACTTTTTTGGAACCATTGTTTTAGCAATAATTTTTATTGTTATTTTATTTTATTTGTTTTTAGTGTTTTATAGTTTTGTTATTTCTAAATTGGATAAAAAATATGAATTAAAAGATTTGTTTTTAGGTTTGGGTTCTGCATTTAAGAGAGGATTATTTTTATTTTTTGCAATAATTTTATTATTTATTATTTGCTTAATAATTACAATAATTTTATCACTATTATTTTTGATTCCTATTATAGGTTACATTTTAGGATTTATTGCTTTGATTATATTTTTTATATTTTCAGCAACAAGTTTTATTTTGCTTTTTGGAAACATAAATTCAAAAAAAAGTTTTTGGAAAGCTTTTAAAGATTCAATATTAAATCCGTTTATTAAGATTAAAGTTGTTTTATATTTTATAGTATTGCTATTAATATATTTTATTTTAGCAATAATTTTTGGATTGTTAAGTTTGGTACCTATTTTGGGAGCTATTTTAGTATTCTTATTATATCCGTTTTTATTTATCTTTATTTGTTCTATAGCTTTTGAATTAACAAAAATTTAAAAAAATAAAATTAAATAAAAGTCATTTGATTTTTATTTTCTTCTTGTGATTTTATTTCTTGCATTTTTTCTTTAATTGCAGAAATTATTTTTTTAGATTCCTGTTCTAATGGTTGTGTATCAATATCAAACTCAAACATATTTTCTAAAACATCTATAATTTTTGCAGCACTATTAAAATTTGTAGTATTTCCAGGATTACAAACTAAAATATATGCTTCAATTTTTTTAGCAGTAATTAATATTTGTGCTCCAATTCCTGTAATTAACCCTTTTTCTAATATTGGAACATTATTTTTAGTTAATAAATCTAATTTTGTATTTGATGCACCATAAATGCTTAATTTTGAATTGTTTGGTATTAAACCTAATAAAGAAATTATTCCTTTGATTTTCTTTTCTTCACACCAATTAATTAAGGTATTTGAGAAATCAAATATTTGAGAAGGTTCTATTAATTGATCAGACACTAAAACTAATAGTTTGTGCTTGTGGTCTGCATATATTCTTATAGGGTATTCCATATTCCCTTTTGATATTCTTATTATTGGAATTATAGAAGGACTTTCTAAATGTGCGATTTTTTCCATTTTTAAATTATCAACTAAATATCTTGTAGTTATAGTTGCAATCATATCTGGAGAAGGCGTACCCTCAATTAAGTAATATCCATTGAAATCTTTTTTTACGTGATCCACAATTTTCGTTTTTCTTTCCATGATATATGAATTTTGGCAATATTTATAAATGTTGGTGCGTTATTATATAAAAATGGGCTATGGAGGGATGCTATGGCTAATGAAACTAAAGATAGTATTGTATTAATCGGTAAGAAAAATACAAAAAGTTATGTTTTAGCAGTAATTACATTGTTAAATCAAGGAATAAATACAATTATTCTAAAAGCAAGAGGAAAATCTATTAGCACAGCAGTAGATGTTGCTGAAATGGTAAGAAATAAATTTGCTAAAGATTTATTAGTAAAAGATATTAAAATCTCTACAGAAGAATTAACTAATGAAGATGGTTCAAAAGTAAGAGTTTCTG
Organism: uncultured archaeon; assembly: GCA_964595665.1. GTDB lineage: Archaea > Iainarchaeota > Iainarchaeia > Iainarchaeales > 0-14-0-20-30-16 > 0-14-0-20-30-16. The sequence goes on from CAZQQS010000007.1 coordinate 4,218, forward strand.
CCATAGAAATCAATTTGGCAAAGTAAAATCAAACTTAAATTGTATTTTAAGTTAAGAATATTAAGGATTATAAATCCTTATATCTATTTTTTAAACCGCAAACATTTATAATCATGATGAAGTCATGATATATTATGACTCTAAATAAGATTTCTCATGATTATGCTCAAACAAATGGGTTACAAGTGGTAATGCAACAATTGTCTGAGGCTAATGAGATTGAGTTAGTAGAGCAAATATATGCATTAAGTGATAGGCCTGAAGTATTAGGTTTATTAATATATAAACTAATGCAAGAGCGAAAGAAAACAAATGATTTATTAGAGCAATTAAATTCAAAATATGATTCTTTAATAAAATCTAATGGTTTTTCTAAAGCTTCAAATATTAGCCTAAAGTTGGAAGGGGAAACAAGTATAGAAAACTTATTTATCCCTGAGCAGGATAAATCTATACTTTTAGAAGCGCAAAATAGTTCTTACGTAGATGCAAAAGCAATTCAGGATAAATTAGGTTATAAAGGTCTGAATGCTGCATCACAAAGACTAAATAAATTAAACAAAGATGGTTATTTGCTTAAAAAAAGAGTGGGTCAAAAAGTTGTATTTGTATTAAATTCTAATGTTGTTCAAGATTTAACTAATTTTAAATAAATAGTATTTTGTTTTTTTGAAAATAAAAATTAAAAAATAGAAGATAAAAAAATAAAAAATCGAGGTAAAGCCTCGAAATATATTTATTTCTTTTTTAACATTGGCAATCCTGTTTTTTTGTTTTCGATTACTTTATACCCAACAGGTAATTCTATACTTCCCTTAGGTTCTTTTGAAAAGAAAAATAATCTACCTTTACTATGTAAGTGGTATGTATTTCCTTTACTATTTTTATGACTATAACCAACCATATAATCTCCTCCGTATATCAAAAAAATCTAATTATAATATATCTCTTCTATTAATAAAGGTTTCGGTAATTAAATATAATTAGTGAAGGAAATGCTTCGTATTTTTAATGATTTTTCAAAGAAAAAAGAGAATTTTAAGGCTAAAGACCAAATAGTAAGAATTTACTCTTGTGGTCCCACTGTTTATAATTACGCACATATAGGTAATTTTAGAGCATTTGCATTTGAAGATTTATTAGTTAGATATTTAAAATTTAAGAATTACAAAGTAATTCATGTTAGAAATTTAACAGATGTAGAAGATAAAATAATTAAAGCATTACAAACCATTGAAAATAGTGAAAAAAATCTAAAAGATTATACTAATTTTTATGTAAATGCATTTTTTGAAGATTGTAAAAAATTAAAATTATCTGATTCAAGTTATTATCCTAGAGCAACAGAATACATCAATAAAATAGTAGATTTTATTTTTGAATTAATTAGAAAAGGTTTTGCATATAAAAGTGATGATGGTTCAATTTATTTTAGTATTGAGAAATTTAAAAATTATGGTAAATTAGCAGGAATTAAAAAAACTGATTTAAAAAAAGATGCTTCTGGACGAACTTCTAATGATGAATATTCAAAAGAAGAACAACAAGATTTTGTTTTATGGAAAGCATATACTCCAAAAGATGGGAAAGTATTTTGGGATACTAAATTAGGTAAAGGAAGACCTGGTTGGCATATTGAATGCTCAGTAATGAGTACTTCTTTATTAGGTCCAACTTTAGATATTCATTCTGGAGGCGAGGATTTAGTATTTCCGCATCACGAAAATGAAATTGCACAAAGTGAAGCATATTCTGGAAAAACATTTGCAAGATTTTGGGTGCATACAAGACATTTATTAGTAAATAATCAAAAGATGTCTAAAAGTTTAGGAAATTTTTATACTTTAAGAGATATAGAAAAAATGAATTATAGTGCTTTAGCAGTAAAATTATTATACTTATCAAGTCATTATAAAAATCAATTGAATTTTACTTTTGATTCTTTAAATGTTATGCAGAAAAATCTAAATGATTTTAATTTATTAATAGAAAAATTAACAAATTATTTTTCAGAAAATAAATTTAATGATGATAAATTTGAAGATATTAAAAATAAATCTGAAGAAATAATTTCAAAAATTAAAGAAGCATTAGATGATAATTTTAATTCACCTTTAGCAATAACTTATATTTATGAATATAGTTCTTATGCAAACAGTTTAATGTCCTCTGGTGAAATAAATAAAAAAAGTGCAGATTTATTATTAGATTATTTTAAAACCTTTGATTCTATTTTTGGAATTTTTGATTTTCCCAAACCTATAGATGAAAATTTGGAGAAAAAACTTTGGGAAAGATATAACGCAAGAAAAAATAGAGATTTCGCAACTAGTGATGCTCGAAGAAAAGAATTTGATTCTTTGGGATTACTAATTGGAGATATTCCAAATGGCTTTACAGTTGTTAAGAAATAGTGTGAAAACCTAAACAATCCAAAATATAAAGAATGCTAATGGCATTATTATTAAAGCATAAAAAATAAATTTCTTTTTATTTCCATCAATTATTGCAATGAAATAACTTGATATTAATGATAGTTCAAACAAATAAATTATTGTTGCAATTTTTGCATATTGAACCAATTTTGTTTCTGGAGTTATTACCCCAATATTTTGAAAGCTTGTAAAATCAAATTGTGAAATTATTCCTTGAATCCAACCTAAAATCAAAGGAACTAAAATTGCAGATGCTAAAATTAAAGTATATTTTTGAATTGCTAAAGAACTATATCTTTCTCTTTCTAATTCATGACTTTTTAAAATGTATTGAGAAATCTTGTTGAAAACAAAGTGCATATCTTTTCCAGATTTATAGCCTATAATTAATAATTTTACAACTCGCTCAAAAAGTTTACTTTTATTTCTCAAAATAATCTCGTTTAAAGAGTTTTCAACACTATAGCCTTTTTTTATTTGTTTTATAGCAATATTGAATTCTAAAGAGATATAAGGATATTTTTGTTTAACAATATATTCCAATATTTTTGTTATCTCAGTTCCTTTAGGAAATAAACTCGCTTGTAATAAAACATCTTGAAGAGAATCTTCAATTGTTTTTTGTCTTTTTTCTTCTTTTAGTAATTCTAAATTATAACTAATAAAAAAACTTATTGGCAACAATAATAAAAATAAAGGAATTAAAATATAAATCTTAATTATTTGAAAATAAAATACTATGCTAACCAATATTATACTTAAAGCAAATATTATTGCAATTTCTTTTTTAAAATAATTTATATCTTTCAAATCTTTACTTAAATATAATTCTAATTCTTTTAATTTTTGTATTCCTAATACTTTTAGAAAAATACTTTCTAAATTCATTTTAAAAACCCCGGCATAATAGTTGTTATTATTATAATTATAAAAATATCTATTGCAGGAAATACAAAGATAAAGATTAATAATAATTGTTCAGCAGTTATTCCCAAATCTAAGATAAATGAGCCGATATTAACAAACACCAAAAATAATGCTGGCAAAACAGCAGTAAAACCAATAAATAATAAAGAAATCATAACCAATTTATTACTATATAATTTTGTTGATGTTGTTTGTAAATTAATAATATCTTCAGATAATTCAAAAAGTGGGCCTTTTTCTTTAAATTGTTTTCCACTTTCATAAATATTTATAATTTGTGTTAAAGCTCTTTTAAAATCTCGAGAATCAAAAAATTCTCCAAATTCTCGAAAGCTTTTTTGGAAACTAATTCCTTTTTCATAATTATTTATTAGTTTATAGAATATTTCTCCCAAAGTTAAATAATTCTTTGAGGTTTTTTTTATTGCGCTTAGAAATTCTTCGCCTATACTTAAATGCATATCTAAATCTATTAAAAAGAAAGGTAATTCTTTTTCAATTTTGCCAATTAAATTCTTCTTAATAATTATTGGATAATAATTTATAAAAAAGAAACCAATCAAAAAAATAATTGCAAAACAAATAACTGTATTTAATAAACTCTTATAGAAATAAAAATATAGTATTGTAAAAAATATACTTGTTATAGTAGTTATAATATATCCAAACTTAGTATATTGTTCTAAAGTTTGCCAATTGTAAGTATATTTAATATATTTAAAATTATTTTCTAGAATCTTCATATTTGTCTAACACCCATAATTTGTTTGATTCTTGAAAGAAATCTTCTATTTTTAACATCTTTGTAGATAATTCTTCCAACCTTTTTCTATAAATTTTAAATATCTTATCAAAATCTCTTTTGTAAGTTATTTCTATTTTATTTTTTAATCTAATACTTTTGTTTAAATTAAGCCATTCATTATTTGAGAAATCATATTGATAGATAGGTACAATTTGATTATCAATTATTTCAGAGATTTCTATAATCTTTCGCAATTCTTTTTGTGAATTTGTTTGTATATCTATAGTATTCCATCGCCTTTGCATAATTATTAAATCTATTGCAGAAATATCTTGTTCTAATGCACCCAATTTTTTTAATCTTTCTAAACAATCTTTTGTAGATAATGCGTGAAATGTTGCATATGATCCTTTTCCTTGACCAGCTAACATTGTATCTATAAATGAATTAATTTCTTCTTTAGTTCTAATTTCTCCAACTATTAATCTATCGGGTCGCATTCTTAATGTTGAAATAATTAATTCATTCATATTAATTCCTTTTTTTTCATCTATTTTTAATCTTATTTTATGTTCATGAGGAATATTTACTTCTGGAGTTTCTTCACAGATAATTATTCTTTCATTTTGTTGTACAAATGAAAATATTGCGTTTAAAGTTGTTGTTTTTCCAGAACCGGTATTGCCAGCAATTAGGATATTAGAATCAGTTTGCATCGCTAACCATAAGAATGTTGCAACATCTTTTGAAAAAGTATTATAATTAATTAAATCTATTGGGGTTAAAGGATTGAATTTAAACTTTCTTAAAGTAATTATTGGGTCTTTATTTGATATTGGAGAAATTATTGCATTTAATCTCGAACCATTTGGTAGAGATGCATTTAATAAAGGATTGTTTAAAGAAATTTGTCTTCCAACACTTCGAGACATTTTATTTATTAATTCTTTAACATATTCTTCATCATTAAAATAAAAATTTGCTTTTGTCCAACCAACATTTGCAATATAAACATATATTGGAGAATTTGTTCCTAAACCAATAATTGCTATTTCTTCTATTTTATCTTTATCTTGAATTAATGGTGTTAATGGCCCGAAATAATTAATCTCAAAGTTTATTAAATTAAATAAATATTTTTTTTGTTCTGCATCTAAGATCATTTTCTTATTACTTAAAAAATCAATAAAATAGTTTTGTAATTCATCTTCATTATTATTAAAAGGTATTGCTTTAATATAATTAAAAAAATCTAAAAAGAATATTTTTTCGGAATTTGATAGTTTTACAATGTCTTTAAATAATATTTTTGGAGAATCTTTGTCAAAAACAATATATTCTTTAGTTTCTAAGATAATTTCATTTGTAAAGTTTTCTAACATTTTTTTGGAAAATAGACAATCATATCCTAAGTTTATTTTTGAATGCAAATTAGTATTTTTATGTTCTAAGGGCTTTTCAGCTTTATTTTTGAGCCCAAACTCAAAAACCATTATTATAATTCCTATTAGGATATATTTAAATTTATCTTGGATTTTGCATTAAAATAGTTACAAATACTTAAAAACCTACCTTATATATATTATATAAATTTACGATTAAGGGATGAAAATGGAGTTTACAAGTGAAGAAATTATTTGCTTAGAGCATTTAGATAATAATTTACAAACTTTTGAAGACTTGGCTTTGAAATCTAATTTAAATATTGATTCAATAAGAAGAGCCATAGGAGTTTTACAACAAAAGAATTTAGTTGATTTAAAAAAGGATGAATTTATAAGTTATAAATTGAGTAAATTTGGTCAATTATATTTGAAAGATAAATTTCCTGAAGAAGTTATATCTGAGATCTTAAAAAAAGAAACCTCTTTAGAAGATTTTAGAAAAGCATTAAAAGAAAAATCTGGTTTTATTATTGGTTATGGTTTAAAGAATAAATTATTTAAAGTCGAAAATAATTTGGTTATTTTGGAAAAGCAAATAGATATTAATTATTATAAGGATTTAAAATTGGCTTTAGAAAGTTTTGTTTCTAATAGTTATTCTGATAACGATTTAAATTTATTAAAAAAAGAAAATTTGTTAGAGGAAGTTAAAAAGAATGTTTTTTATGTTAAGAAAAATGAATCTGCAAATGATTTAAAAGACATAAATACAAATAAAACTGAGAATTATTTAACGCAAGATATTTTAAAATCAGGAAATATAGATATTAAGTTTAAGCCATATAATGTTGTTGCCGATGTAGAATCTTTATCTATAGGTAAATATCAACCATATATGCGATTCTTAAATTTAATAAAAAATAAATTAGTTGGTATGGGTTTTGAAGAAATGCATACAAATTATATTACAACAGAATTTTATAATTTTGATGTGTTATTTCAACCACAAAATCATTCGGCAAGAACTTGGACTGATACCTATAGTTTGAAGAATCCAAATAAATTAGAATTAAAAGAATTAGATTTAATAAAAAAAATAAAAGATGTTCATGAAAAAGGTAATAAAGAATCTAAAGGATGGAGATATTCTTGGGATTTGGAAGTTGCACAAAAATTAATGCCTTCAGCTCATGGTACTGCTTGGAGTGCAAAACAAATGTCTTTAGGTATAAATGAAAATAAAAAATATTTTGCAATTGCGCGAGTATTTAGGCCAGATGTTTTAGATGCAACTCATTTAAATGAGTTTAATCAATTAGAAGGATTTGTTACTGGTGATAATATTTCTTTTAAGAATTTATTAGGTTTATTAAAAGAATTTGCTAAAGAGGTTGCAGGTGCTGATGAAGTGTTTTTTATGCCGGGATATTATCCATTTACTGAGCCCAGTGTTTCATTATTTGCAAGACATAAAGATTTGGGTTTAATAGAATTGGGTGGGGCAGGAATATTTAGGCCAGAAATAACAGAAACTTTGGGAATTAAAGGTAGAGTTATTGCTTGGGGTTTAGGTATTGATAGACTAGCAATGTTTAGATTAGGAATAAATGATATTAGAGATTTATTTACAAATAAATTAGATTGGTTGCGAGATAAACCAATCTTAAAGGATATTTAAGGGATCATTATGCCAGTTATTGAATTTACTAAAAAGGATTTTGAGAATTTATTAGGTTTTGCGATTGAGGATACTCAATTAGAAACTTATTTTATACCCGCTAAAGGTGAATTAGATGATTTATCTGATGGTGTAATTAAAGCCGAGATTTCAGATTCTAATAGACCAGATTTGTGGGGTGTAGAAGGTATTGTTAGAGAATTAAAAGCCCATTTAGGTTTGGAAAATAGTTTGCATAAATATAATTTTAAAAAAAGTGATTATACTGTAGAGGTTTCAGGTTTAAAAGGTATAAGACCTAAAGCATCTTATTGTGTTATTAAGAATGTTAATATGAATGAAGACCTATTAGTAAGTTTAATTAATATGCAAGAAAAAATTGCAGGAACTTTTGGTAAAAAAAGAAAAGAAATTGCTATAGGTATTTTTGATTTAGATAAAATAAATGGTAAACATTTAAAGTATTATGCTGCTGATAAAAAAACAAAATTTGTTCCTTTAGGATTTTCTCAAGAATTAACTTTAGAGGACATATTAAAAGAGCATAAAAAGGGTTTGGAATTTGGAGATTTATTAAAAGAATTTAACAAATACCCTTTATTGGTAGATGAAAAAAACGAAGTATTGTCTATGCCTCCAATTATTAATTCAAATAATTCTGGTAAGGTAGAATTAGATTCTAAAAATTTGTTTGTAGATATTACTGGATTAGATCAAGAAAAAGTGGATACTGCTTTAATTATTTTTGCTTATGCTTTTTCAGATAGGGGTGCAGAAGTAGAATTAGTTGAAATAAATTACATTGATGAAAATAAAAAATATTTATTAAATTTAAAACCTTTTGAAATGAGTTTTGGTAAGTCTAAAATCTATGATTATTTAGGAGAAAAAATTTCTGATGAACGAATAAAAGAATTGTTAGAAAGAAAAAATTATTCTGTTGAGATTGTTGGACAAAATTTGAAATTAAAATATCCAAAATATAGGCAAGATATTTTACATCCAGTAGATGTAATTGAAGATTTAATTATTGAATATGGGTATAATATTTTAGCGCCAGAAAAAATAAATTTTTATACTAATGGAAAATTATTAAGAGAAACCGAATTTGGAAATTTAGTAAGAGAAATTTGTGTTGGAATGCAATTACAAGAAGTAGTAACTTTCACATTAACATCTAAGAAAAAACAATATGAAAATTTGCAAGCATCAAATACTCATGCGGTAGAATTAGCAAATCCTATGAGTGAAAGTATTTCTATTTTTAGAGAACATTTGTTGCCAGAAGTAATTGAATTTTTAACTAAGAATCAACACATTTCTTATCCTCAAAACATATTTGAATATGGTAAATCTTTGAGAGTTGAAAATAATAAAGTTATTGAAGAAAATCATTTGTTTGTTGGATTGTGTGCAAATAAAATTAGTTATACAGATATAAAGCAAAAATTAGATGCTTTTTTGAAGAATATTGGGGCCTCAGATATAAAATATGTTGCATTGAATTACCCATTTTGTATAGAAAAGAGAAGTGCAAAAGTTACATTTAATTTAAATAATAAAACTTTCGAAGGTGTGATAGGAGAATTATCTCCAAAAACATTATTAAATTATGGTTTAAATATGCCTTTAGCTTGCTTCGAAATTTGTTTACAAAGGGATTAAATGTTTTCTTCTATTAAGCAACAAATTGATAAATATTCAGAGTATTTGGATACTAATAAAACTATTGCTTTGGATGTGAAAAAACAATTAATTGAAAATAAGTTTAAAGGGTTTATAGAAGCACCAATTCAGAAAATTAATTTTCAAAAAGAGGGAAAAGTTTTGGGCGTAGATTCTGGTTTTATTGATTCTAGATTAACTGGTTTGGATTTTTGTTATATTAAAAGTGCTGGATCTTATTTTGAATATAATGAAACTTTAGTTAAGTATGATAGATTAACTTTGCCAAAATATTCTTTTAAGATTTCCGAATCAATTTTACAAAAAGATGATGTTCATAAATTTGTTTCAATTAATAGATTAAGAGAAGAATTAAATTTATTATATGAGGGAATAAAAAATAAAAATCCAGAATATGCATTAATTGATGGGAATATTTTGCCACAAGCTGTAGATAGACCCCAAAATAATAGTGAATTATATTCAGATTATGAAAATTTATTACAAGATTTTGTTAAACTATATGATTTAGCAAAATCACAAGATATTTGTTTGTTGGGCACAGTAGAAGATTCAAGAGCAAACTCATTTTTAAAATTGATTAATGAAAAAGATAAAAAAGTAGATGATATTTTATTTTTAAATTTTTTATTAGAAGATTATGAAGCCATATCTTTCTTTCCAATTTTTAGTGTTGAAAGTAATTTAATTTATAATGATTTGAAAGCTTATGGGGAATATTCTTTTTTAGCATCTTATTTTAAATTACCAGAAGATTATCCATTAAGAATTGAGTTATTAAATAATAATTATTCTTTAGAAAGATTAAGTAAAATAAGAAATTTTATAGCTTATATTTCTAGTTTTACTAAAAGATATACTTATCCATCAGTATTAATAGATGCCGACAAACAAGCTAAATTAAATAATTCGGAAATTGGAATTGTAAAGAGTTTAGTAGAAAGTGCAATATTATCAAAAGGAATAAAACATTTAAGAAGAGAAAGAAGAATTTAGTTTTTTGATTTTTTAAAATTGAATAATTTTTTATTAACATTATCTAAAGTATTATTCCAGTTTAATTCAATCTCATTAGTTGCTAAATCTTTAGCTGTAAATTCATCATTACCTTCAGCCAAATATAATTTTTTTAAAGTATCTAAAGCGTGCCGAGTTGTAAATCCCAATAATATTGTAGCCTCTAAGATGTTAGAAGCATGAATTCCTGTTTCTTTGAAAGCCCTCCTTGTTAACTCTTTAGAAATATTAGAATTATTGTCAAAAGGCTCTTTTTTAGGTCGTTCAGTTTTTCTAGAAACGGGTTTCCTTTTAGCGGGTTTTTCTCTAGTTCGTTTATACATACTATAATTGGTATGGATGAGTATAAAAATATTGTGTAAGTAATAGTAAATAAGATTTAAGATTATAGGTATAATTTAAATAATGAAATTATATTATTTATTTACCTATTTGTAATTAATTTGGGAGATGTAATTTATGGTTATTAAAAAAGATTTGAGTAAAAAACCAAAAGAAAGTATAGACTTTTATGAAGAAAAAGTATATGGTTGTTTAGAAAAATATGAAAAAGATAATGGTGTAGTAAAGGTTATTGATGAGAAATTTATTACTAAGTTTAAAACATATTTGGATAAATGTTTTGACGATTATGAAATAGATTTAGAAGATGGTATTTGCACTATTACAACTAATGGTTATGAAATAGCTATAGGATTAGATAACTAATCCTATAATTTATTTATTTTTTCTTAGGGTTACAAGCTTTGCATTTACACTTAACCATAAAGAATACAATTAAAGCACCAATTGCACTAAAAGCATTTGCTATAGCTAAAGATAAATTTGTTTTATAGCTATCTATGATTAATAATAATATTCCTAAGAATTGCAATCCAGCAAATATTTTACTAATATTAGTATCTTTTTTAGCTAATTTTATAATTTGAATAATCCAACTGATTATTATTAATCCTAAACCGATTATTGAAACATAAGCCAACATTTAAATCTCCTCCGCTTCATTGAAGCATAGCTTATATAAATTGTAAAAGTATAAATATATTATGTATTTTACAAACACTAAACCTTTAAAAGGAACTATGAAGCATCGTTATTCTGATTTTATAGTTCAAGAAATAGATTTTCAAGGAAATATTTGCAGAAATTTACCAGAAGGCATAATAGAAGAAATGAATATACCTGAAAATATAGAAAATAAACAATTTTTACATCTTACAATGCAAAAAGCTAATTTTGATGTTCAAAATGTTGTAAAAGGTTTGGCACTAAATCAAAAATGTGGTAAAAATAGAATTGGATTTGCTGGTTTAAAAGATAAAAGAGGAATTACTAGTCAAAGAATATCTATTTTCGAACCAAATATTGAACAATTAAAAAAGTTTAAACAAAATATGATTAAATTATTTGATTTTTATTGGTACGATACTAAAATAGATTTAGGCGATTTAAAAGGTAATTTTTTTACTTTGATAATACGAGATATTGATTTGTCAAAAGAAGAAATTGAAGAAATATTTTATAAATTTAAAGAACAAATTAAAGATGGAATACCAAATTATTTTGGTGAACAAAGATTTGGGGGCATAAGACAAGTAACTCATAAAGTAGGCAAGTTATTATTTCAAGGAGAATTAAAAGAAGCAGTTTTATTATATTTAAGTGCAACTCATGAAAAAGAAAAAGAAGATATAAAAGAGGCAAGAGAATTAGCCAAACAAGAAAAATATAATGAGGCATTTAAAAAATTTCAAGGAATGGAATTTAGGTATGAGCGAGCAATCTTAAATTCATTAATTAAAGAGCCAAATGATTTTGTTAAAGCATTTCAACAATTGCCAAAAAATTTAATGATTTTATTCCCACACGCATATCAAAGTTATTTGTTTAATAAATATTTAGATTTGCGAATTTCTAAAGGTTTGTTTAATACAAAATTAAATGATGATGTTATAATTGATAATGAAATTCAAGGTCCATTATTTGGGTTTGAGTATAATATTACTGAAGGTAAAAATGGAGAATTAATAAAACAAGTTTTATTAGATGAGCAAATAGATTTAGATTTTTTTAAAGTTAAGAATTTCCCACAAATGTCTGTTCAAGGTTCTAATAGAAATATATCTTTACAAATAAATGATTTACAATTATTAGAAATAAAAGATGATGAATTCTTTCCTGAGAAGCGAAGCTTGAAAATATCATTTTCATTAATAAAGAATTCATATGCAACAACAGTATTAAATGAATTAATGAAAAATATTGAGTGATTTTTATGGATTGTAAAAAAGAATTAAATAAAAAGAATTGTGCTTGCACTTATTTGAGTTGTAATAGAAGAGGCATATGTTGTGAATGTATAGCATATCATTTGAAAAATAATGAATTGCCAGGATGTGCATTTGCAAAATTAGATAAAAAAGCAGAAGCTAATTATGATAGAAGTTTTGAGTATTTTGCAAAATTAGTTTTAGAAAATAAGTGATATTATGCACAATATTTTTATTCAGAATGAGAAAGAATTAAATGAAAAAATTGAACAAATTAAAAAAGATGGCAAAGAGAATTTGTATATAATTTCTGATTTTGATAACACATTAAGTAAAGCTTATGTAAATGGTAAAAAGATGGATTCTATGATTGCCCAAATTAGACATATGGGTTATTTGGGAGAAGAATATACTAAATTAGCTTATGATTTACATGCCAAATATTATCCAATTGAAATTGATCCAAATATTCCTCAAGAAATAAAAAATGAGAAAATGATTGAATGGTGGTCTGAACACATAAGAATTCAAGCAGAATATGGATTAAATAAAAAAATCTTAGATGAAGTAATTGAAAAAAGTGATTTTACTTTAAGAGAAAAAATAAATGATTTTTTTAATATTTTAAAAAATAATAATATTCCAATATTGATTTTTTCTGCAGGCGCAAATTATTTTATAAATGGTTTTTTGCGAAAGAATAACATTTCTTTTGAAAATGTATTTATTATTTCTAACGACCATAATTTTGATTCAGATGGTAAGGTTTTAGGATATAAATCAAAAATAATTCATACTTTTAATAAAGGCGAAGTTGCAATAAAAGATAATTTAGAATATAGTAAAATTTTGCATAGAAAAAACATTATTTTGTTGGGGGATTCTTTAGGAGATTTGGATATGTCTAAAGGTGTAGAGCATAGAACAAAAATAACTATTGGATTTTATAATCCTCCAGACACTAAACACTTAGAGGAACACAAAAAAAGATTTGATATTGTAATAACAAATGATTCTGATATGAGTTATGTAAATGATTTATTAAAAAACATTTTGGAATAGTTTTTTATACTCTTTTAATATACTATATTTATGCCTAGAATTCCACCACATAAAATTCCACCACGTAAAGTTCCGATTTTTGATGGTGCTCATTATATAAAACACAATGTTTCTAAAAGAACGGTTAATATTGTGAATTATTTAAGATCTAAAGGTGTATCAGTAGAAGAAATATTGCATTTAGAAGAAGAATTTGGTTTGCATTATTCTAAAGTTAGATTTGCAAATGCTGGAGAAAATGTAATAGATTATTTAAGAAAAAATCCAAATAAGAAATTATTTATTTTAACAGGTATTGCTAAATTAATGGGGCAAATGCATTCATTTAATGTTGCACATAATGATTGTGGATTAATTAATTTTGTAATAGTTGATGGTCGATTAAGTATGATTGATTTTGAACATGCAGTTTACAAACAAATAGAGTGGGATGATGCAACAAATATATTGAAGGAATTTGCAAATGATTTAAATCGATTGAGAGAAAATATGAATTCTGTAAATCTAACTTCTGAAGAGAGGAAAATAGTTTGGAATATTTTATTAGAACAATATCATTCTCCTCAAAATATTAAAGAATTTTTATTAAAGGTTTTTACGCACGATTAAAGGTAATTTTATGCCATTATTTGATTTTAGGCCCTATGGTTTTCAAGTAGAAATTGAAAAGCAAAAAAACAATGTTTACAAGTATGGTGATAAATTAAAAGGTAAAATCGATTTGTTTGTAAAAGATGAGTTTTTTGTTAAAGAATTGAGAGTTAATATATTACAAGAAACAAAAACAGAAATTTATTCGACAATAAATAAACAAATAGAAATAAAATTTTCAAAAGATAAAATATTTGATAAAAAATTTTTAGAAAATCATCAATTTGAAATGGAAAAAGATAAGTTGCCAGAAAAATTTATTTATGATTTTGAATATGTTTTTGAAAAACCAAAAGAAAAGGATAAAACTGTTGTAAACAAAGTTTTTGATGTTATTTATCCTGATAGAAAAACTTACAAATATTTTCTCCAAGCTATTTTAGATTTTAGATTAAAGAAACCCGAAATATACACAAAAGAATTAATTTTAAAAGACAAGGATTAAATACTTATTCATGTTCTTTTTATTGGTGATGTAAATGTTATCAAGTTTACCTATAGATTTGAAAAGTGTTAAAAAAGACGATTTAGATAGAGAAATCCTAAGAGCGGGTATGATTGCAGAATTGGATGCAGTAAATTTTTATGAGCAAATGGCTGCAAAAGCTTCTAATAAACACCTTAAAGCTTTGTTGTTAGATATAGCAAAAGAAGAAAAAACACATATTGCTGAATTCGAAACAATGCTTTTAAAATTAGATAAAGAACAAGTTAATGAAAATGTTAAAGGAAAAGCCGAAGTAGAAGCTATAATGAGAAAGAAATAATCTTTCTCTTTTTAATTTTATTATTTAGGGTTTGCAACAGTATACATAAACCATAACCTTTATAAAATATATAAGTCATATATATTATAATATATTTTCTTTTTCTGAGGTGGATAAATGTATACTACAGATAAAAACACAGTTATGGCATATGATCGAGCTATTACTGTATTCAGTCCTGAAGGTCGATTATATCAGGTAGAATATGCTTCTAAGATTATAGAGCGTGGAACTCCAGCTATGGCTGTTAAGTTTAAAGAAGGAATTTTATTTGCTGTAGATTTTAACTTCGATTCTAAACTTTTGGTTTTAGATTCTATAGAAAAAGTGTTCAAAATAGATAATCATATTTATTTTATATCTGCTGGTTTAGCAGGTGATGCAAGAAAACTTTCAGAAAATGGAAGAGAATTTGCTGCTGAGAATAAGTTTTTATATGATGAACCAATAGAAGTAAGCACAGTATCTAAAAAAGTTGCTACTATTAAACAAGTATTTACACAATATGGTGGAATGAGACCTTTTGGAGTTTCATTTATTGTTGTAGGAAAAGATGAATTAGGTTATCATATATTTGAAACTGAGCCTTCTGGAGCAGTAGCAGAATATAATGCATTATCAATTGGTAGAGGTAAACAAAAGGCAACTCAAGTTTTTGAGAAAAAGTTTAAACAAAACTTAAGCCAAGATCAAGCAAAAGATATACTTGTTGAAGCAATACAAAGTATTTATGAAAAAAATAAAATTGATTTTAATAATATAAAATTATATTTGTTCAAAGATGATAATTTAAAAGAATTATCTTTTTAGGTGAAATAAATGGTAAATGTAGATGACGCAAGAGTTGCGAGTTTAGAAACAAAAACTCATAAATTTGAAATATTAGTAGATCCTGATTTGGCTTTAGAGATTAAATTAGGTTTTAAAGAAGTTAAAAATAACTTAAGCAATCTTTTAGCTGTTGAAGAAGTTTATAAAAATGCAAAATCTGGTGATTCAATTTCTGAAGCTGCATTAAAGGAGCAGTTTGGAACTTTGGAATTAGAAATTATTGTTGATGAAATTTTAAAAAAAGGAAATTTAGATTTAACAACAGAACAAAAAAGAAAGTTAGCAGAAGCTAAAAGAAAAGAATTAATTGATTATATTGTAAAAAATTCAATAAATCCAGTAACTAAAGCACCTCATACTTTTTCTAGAGTAGAAAGTGCTATAGAATCTGCAAAAATTAATTTAGACCCGCAAAAACCAATAAAATATCAAATAGATAAAATTGTTGAAAAATTAAATGAAATTTTGCCATTAGATTTTAAGAAATATGTTGTAAAAGCATATATTCCTATACAATATGCTGGTAAAATAAATTCTATGATTAGCAAATATGAAATTTTGGAAAGAAAATGGTCTAATGAATATTATTTTTCTGCAAATATTCCTGCTGGAGAAAAAGATGCTTTTTTGAATATGATTTCAAATTTAACAAAAGGCACATCTAGATTTGAATTGGAGTGATTAAATGAAAACTATAGTTTGCCCTGGAGAATTAATTTCTGATAAAGCAGAAAAAGGTCAAGGGATATTGGTAAGAGATAACAAAACATATTCAAAATATTTGGGTGTATTATACAAAACAGATTATGGTTTGCAAGTAATACCTTTACAAGGAAAATATGCTCCAAAAATTGATGATGATATTATTGGAGTAATTGTTGATGAAGATGTTAATGGTTATATTGTTGATGTTAGATCTTCAAAAAATAGTTATGTTTTGAAAAGATTTGTTAATGCACGATTGCATTTAGGAAATGTTTTATTATTAAAAGTTTTAACTGTTAATGAGTTAAAAGAAATTCAAGTAGAAGTTAAAGGTAAATTAGATGATGGCATTTTATTAGAAATAGCTGCAAAAAAAGTTCCAAGAGTAATTGGAAAAAATAAATCTATGTTAGATGTTTTAGAAAAACATTCTAAATCAGAAATATTTGTAGGATCAAATGGATTTATATTAGTAAAAAATGGTGTGCCAAATATAGTAAAAAAAGCAATTAACATTATTGACAAATATTCACATGTTGATAATTTAACTGATAAAATTGATGCTTATTTAAGTAATGGAGAAGATTAATTATGGACGAATGGTATTTCGATTCGAAAGGAAAAAGAATTGATGGTAGAGGTCAATTCGAAACAAGACCAATAACTATGAAAGTTGGTGTTATAGATAACGCAGATGGTTCTGCATATGTTGAATGGGGTCAAAATAAAGCATTAGCTGCAGTATATGGTCCAAGAGAAATGTTGCCAAAACATATGGCTAATCCCAATAGAGCTACAGTAAGATATTATTATAGAATGGCTCCATTTTCTGTTCCAGATAGAAAAAATCCAAAACCTGGAAGAAGAGAAATTGAGATTTCTAAAGTATCTGGTGAAGCATTAGGAAAAGCTGTTGATTTAGAACAATTTCCAAATAGTGCAATAGATGTTTATGTAACAATTTTAGATTCAAATGCTGGAACAAGAATTACAGGAATATTGGCTGGAAGTTTAGCTTTAGCAGATGCTGGTTTACCAATGAAAGATTTGGTTTCAGGTATAGCTGTTGGAAAAGCAGGCGGTAAAATAATTTCTGATTTAAATAAACACGAAGAAGATGCTCCAGATGCAGTTGATTTGCCTATCGCTATGTTGCCAGAAACTAATGAAATAGTTTTAATGCAAATGGATGGACCTTTAACTGAAGATGAATTAAGCGAAGCATTAGAAATTGCAAAAAAGAATTGTGTTGAAATAAAAGAAATGCAAATGAAAGCTTTGAAAGAAAAATACTCAAAAGATTTTAGTGGTGATGCTGATGAAATATAAATATGAATCAGAAATTGTTAAACAAGAATTATTAGAAGGTAAAAGATTATCTAATAGAAATGTTTATGATACAAGAGATATTTCTATAGAATTAAATACTTTAAAAAATGCTGATGGTTCTGCAATTTTAAGTTTAGGAAAAACAAAAGTTGTTGCTGGTGTAAAAATATTGCCAGACAAACCATTTCCAGATAATCCTGATGAAGGATCTATTAGTGTTGGAATAGAATTAAGTGCAATGGCTGATTCAAACTTTGATAACGGTCCTCCTAGTGAAGATTCAATAGAAGTTTCAAGAGTTGTTGATAGAGCAATAAGAGAATCTAAAGCAGTTGATTTTAATGCTTTATCGATAGTTTCTGGAGAATTAGCATGGTTTGTTTATGTTGATATTTATATCATAAACAATGATGGAAATATTTATGATGCTTGTGAATTAGCTTCATTAGCTGCATTAAAAAGTGCTAAGATTCCTAAATTAGATGAAAATAATAAAATAATAAAGGGAGAATTTAATGGTGAATTAAAATTATTGAATAAT
The DNA here is from genome assembly GCA_964595665.1 of uncultured archaeon. Lineage (GTDB taxonomy): Archaea > Iainarchaeota > Iainarchaeia > Iainarchaeales > 0-14-0-20-30-16 > 0-14-0-20-30-16. The sequence continues at coordinate 22,247 of CAZQQS010000007.1, forward strand.
CCAATATTATTTAGTTTTGCAAAAATTGGCGAAAAAATAGTTTTAGATCCTGATGCATTAGAAGAAAGTGCATGCGATGCAAGATTTTCTGTTGCAATAAGAGATGATAAAAGATTAATAGCTTTGCAAAAAGGTTTATTAGGTTCATTTACTGTTGAAGAAATAAAAGAAATGGTTAATGTTGCAATAAAGAAACATTCAGAAATACTTAAAAATTTAGAAAACGCAATGAAAAGGTGATGATAATGGGTGAAAACGGACGATTTGGTTCAAGATATGGTTCTAAGATTAGAAAAAATGTTTTAGCTGTAGAATCAAAATATAAATATCAAAAACAAGAATGCCCTTTTTGTGGTAAAAAATCTGTAAAAAGAGAAGCATCTGGAATATTTAATTGTGCAAACTGTGGCAAAAAATTTGCTGGTGGATCATATACTCCAGAAACATTAACTAAAAAAACAATTATAAATAAAATGTTTGACAAAAATGGTAAAACATTATAATTGTATAAATTAAGGTGATTAAAAATGGCTCAGTTAAAAGTTTTTAAAAACAGTAAAACTTATAACAGTTCCATTTTGTAATAAGGTGATTTAAAATGGCACGATATAGATGTATAAGATGTGAAAAAGAATTTGAAGGAATTATTGAAGGTCCAGTAAGATGTCCACAATGTTCTTTTAGAGTTTTAGAGAAGGTTAGACCAGAAGTAGTTAAAGAAGTTTTAGCAGAGTAGGTTTTTATGCATTACATAACTACATCAAGAAAACCCGGATTAAGGGTAAGAGCGTTTGTAAAAGATATTGCTTTTTTATTTGAAGCAGAATACATTACTAGAGGTAAGAATTCAATTAGTGATTTAATTGCAGATGCTCGTTATAAGGCTGTAGACAAAATTGTAATTATAACTGAAAAGAATGGAAATCCACACCAATTATTAATAATGTCTGTTGATGAAAAAAATTGGGAATGGGAAGAAACATATTTCATAAAAATTATTAAAGCTAAATCTGAAGTTAACTCGGAGAAGTTTAGAATCCGAAATTTTATAATTGAAACTAAAAATAAAGCATTAAATTCTATTTTTAATAAATTAGATATTGATAGTAAAGATAGTGAATTTATTATTAAAGATTTGAAAAATGGAATTAGTATTTTTAAAGGCAAAAAAGAAATTGGTCCGAGTTTTGATGTTACTTTTGCAAAGGGATTAAATGATTAATTTAAAATTGGAAGTTAACAACAAAAATGCAAAGAATATTTATGATTCTATTGCTGATGACTTGTATGAAAAAGGAAGAGCAGATTTAAAAATAATTTCGGAAAAAGAAAAATTGATTTTTGAAATCAATTCAGAAGATTACACATCTATAAGAGCAACAATTAATTCTATATTATTAAAGTTAAGAGCTTTTGATGATTTAGATAAAAGAATAAAAGATATTTAATTAAATTTAGAGGTGAGTTTATGAGTAATATGAATAATGAAGATTTTGTAGCATTTAACCAATATAATTCACAAATGTCTGCAATTAGTAGTCAAAAGAATCAATTAAAAATGATAATTGATAATACTAATGATGCAATAAAAGAATTAAAAGAAAGTAAAGAAGATTTCGCATATAAAAATTTAGGTTTTTTTATGTTGAAAGTGGATAAAACAAAATTAATAAAAGACTTAGAAAGTGAAATAGAAAATGTTAAAATAAGAATTAAAACATTAGAAAAGAGCGAAGAATTAGTTGGAAAAAAATTAGAAGAATTAAGAACTAAATTAGAAGCTCAAATGAAAACTGCTAAAAAAGAGTAGATTTTATGATTGCATTTTTGCAATCTCTTTTTTTATATTTTTAATGTTTGTAAATTATCTAATAATTCTAATTTACACTCTTTTAATTTTTCTTCACATCTAAATTTTAATTTATTACAATCTATTTTTATTAAATCAAAAGTATTGTAATGCATAGGTATCACAATATTACATTTTAATTGTCTTGCCATAGATACAAATTCAAAAATGTCTGCAGTAAATATTCCTCCAGATGGTAAAATAGCTATATCTATATTTTCTCTAATATTTGGTAATACATTTGTATCTCCTGCAAAGTAGATTTTTTTATCATTTTTTTCAATAATATATCCTACAGGATAATATGATTGAGGGTGTTGTGCAGGTAATACTTTAATTTTAATTGTTGATACTACAATATTATCATCAACTTTTACTGTTCTAACTTTATTTTTATCTAGAATTAATTGTTTTGTTACATCCATTGGGGCAACAATTATTGGAGAATCTCTTTTAATTAAGAATTCTATTGCTTCTTTATCAAAATGATCAAAGTGTTCATGACTTATTAATATAATGTCAATTTTTGGTAAATCTTCTTTTTTCAATTCATTTTTTTCAGCTAAACATAAAGTTCCTAATACTTTATTATTAAAATAAGGGTCTATCAAGATATTTACTTTATCTGGATAAGAGATTAAGAAACAGGAATGAAAAATCTTTTTTATTTCTAAAGAATATTTTTTTTTTGTTTCAGTATTCTCAATTACTTTTTCCTTTTTGAAAATTTTTTTAATAAAATTTACCATATATATTTTAGATATAAAACCTTTTTAAATAAATCTAAATTCTGTTTGTTTTTATTAAAGAACTTAATGTAAACTAAACTTTACATTTTACAAAACCTTTATATATGTTTCTTTACATACAATATGTAAAGTATTATTTACATTTTGTGAGGGAGATTATGATTTCTGAAAAAAATCAATTTGTTATAAAGTTAGTTTTTGGGTTATTTTGCATTATATTGGGGGCAATATTATTTATAACTATTGGATATAATGAATTATATCCTTTTAATGGAGTGGGTCAATTTTTAATTTATGTTGGTTTATTATCTTTAACAATGATTATTTTTAGAAAATTTTCTAATAAGAAAAAATTAGTTGATGAACGAATGCATTTTATTGGTTATAAAACAAATAGAATATTAACATCAATATTGTTTATATTGTTATTTTTAATAATGATTTTAGATATGCTTTATCCAATAAAAATCCCATACTATTTAGCAATAAGTTATTTTGTTTGTTTTTGGGTTTTAGCATATTTTATAATTTATAAAATTGTGGAGAAATATAATTAGGTGATTAAATGATTGGTAAACAAGAATGGTTTCAAAGAAGAAAATATTTGGGTTGGGGTATTGCTCCAAAAACTAAAGAAGGGTGGTATTATATTTTAGCATTTATTATTTTAGCAATGTTAATACAATTTTTGCCTTTTGAGAATATAATTAAATTTATTCTTACAAGTGTTTTAATTATAGTTTTATTAATTGATGTAATTCATATAATGTTAACTATGAAAAAAGATGAGCGTGAAAAAATACATGAAGCAATTGCTGATAGAAATGCATTGTGGGTTATTTTATTAGTTTTAGTTGTAGGGATATTATATCAAACAGTAAATAGTACATTAAATGGTTTCGAGCCAAATATAGATTATTTCTTAATTGCCGCTTTATTGGCCGCAGTAGTAATGAAATCAGTTACAAATATGTATTTAGATAAAAAGGATTAGATTAAAATGCAAAATAATATTGAAAAATTTAGAAAAAGATTAAAGCTAACTCAAGAAGAGTTAGCATCTAAATGCAATGTAACAAGACAAACAATAATTTCTTTAGAGCAAGGAAATTATAATCCTAGTTTGGAGTTATCCTTTAAATTAAAGCAAGCTTTAAAAGCAAAGAAAATAGAAGATCTATTTAATTTTTAAAGTAGATAGAGTTTATAATCTTTTTTCTATATAATATATAATATTAACCTTATTGTTGTTTAATAGGGTAAGAGGGTGATTTAATGAAAATAGAAAACGGGATTGCTAAAGATATTGACTTTAGTACAAAGGAAGGAAAAGAGATAATGTGGCATTCTTCTGCACATTTATTAGCTTCCGCAATAAAGAATTTGTATCCTAATGTTAAAATCACCATTGGACCCGCTATTGAACAAGGATTTTATTATGATTTTGATAATTTAGAAATTAATGATTCTGATTTTTCAAAAATTGAAAAAGAAATGTATTCAATAATCAATAAAGGAAATAAATTTGAATATAAAATAGTTACAAAAAAAGAAGCTTTGGAAATTTTTGCAAATGAACAATATAAAATAGAATTGATAAATGATTTGCCAGAAAATGAAAAAATTACAACATATAAATTAGGAAATTTTATTGACTTATGCCGAGGTCCGCATTTAGAAGATTTATCTAAAATTAAAGCTGTAAAAATAATGTCTATTGCTGGTGCTTATTGGAGAGGAGATTCAAAAAATAAAATGTTAACAAGAGTATATGCAATTTCTTTTCAAAGTAAAGAAGATATGAAAGCATATTTTGATTTTTTAGAAGAAGCAAAAAAAAGAGATCATAAATTATTAGGCAAAAAATTAAATTTATTTTCATTTTCAGATTATGCTCCTGGATTTCCATTTTTTCATGATAATGGAATAATTGTTTTAGATGAATTAGTTGATTATTGGAAAGCCGTTCATCGAAAATATAATTATCAAATTATAAGAACTCCGCAAATAATGAATAGAGAGTTATGGGAAAAATCTGGGCATTGGGAAAAATATAAAGATAATATGTACACTGTAAAAATCGAAGATTTAGATTTTGCAGTTAAGCCTATGAATTGTCCAGGAGGATTATTAGTTTATAATACAGAACAACATTCATATAAAGAATTTCCATTAAGAGTTGGTGAGTTAGGAATAGTTCATAGACATGAAATTTCTGGTGCATTAAATGGTTTATTTAGAGTTAGAGTTTTTACTCAAGATGATGCGCATATTTTTATGATGCCTGAGCAAATAACATCTCAAGTAAAAGAAGTTTTCATGATCTTAGATGAAATGTATAAAACATTTGATTTAAAATATAGGGTTGTTTTAAGTACAATGCCTGAAAAGCATATTGGTTCTTTAGAAACATGGGAATTCACTGAAAATGCTTTAAAAACCGCATTAAAAGATTTGAAATTAGACTATCAATTAAATGCTGGTGATGGCGCATTTTATGGCCCTAAAATAGATGTTTTAGTTAAAGATTCTTTGAATAGAGAACATCAATGTGCAACTATACAATTAGATGCAAATTTACCTGAAAGATTTGATATAAATTATATTGGGCAAGATGGTAAAGAACATAGGCCAGTAATGATTCATAGAGTTATTTATGGAAGTTTAGAAAGATTTTTTGGGGTAATAACAGAACATTTTTCTGGAAAATTTCCTTTGTGGTTAAACCCAAACCAAATTATTATTGTTCCTGTAGCAAATGTATTTGATAAATATGCTTTAGATGTTAAATTTCAATTAGAATCTTTTGGATTAAGAGTTAAAGTAGATTTGGGACAAGATACTTTAAATAAAAAAATTAGAGAAGCTGAAAAAATATATCCTAATTATATTTTAATTGTTGGTGAAAAAGAGCAAAATGAAAAAACAATTAATGTAAGGATTAGAGATACTAAAGAACAAAAAGATTTTTCTATTAAAGATTTTGCAGAAAAAGTAAAACAAGAATATAAATCAAGAGCTATAAAAAGCTCTTTGTAAATAATTTTTATAGGGGTTTTAAATGGCTATATCAAAAATACATATATCAAAAATACCTAAAGAAAAAGCAAGAGAAATAACTTCAAGATACAAATCTACTTTAGGATTGTATGGTAAACATTTAACAAAACAACAAAGGCGAGATCTATTAGAAAAATTATTTGCAAGAACAAGTATTTGGAATAAACCTCATTCAGAATATGCTAGAGAAACTGACGAAATAAGTTTAACTAGTACAGAAGATTCTAGAGATATAAATGGTACCAATAAAGGGGCTGCACACGAAGCAGTACATTATTTAGATGCACATGAAGTATTAAGATATTCTGATAGATTAAAATATGATCCTTGGGCTATTAAAGAAGAACATTTAAGTACAGCTACAACTGTTTTTAATGATTATGAGAGATTATTGCGAAATAGAGAATTTAATACTTTAAATGAGTTAATTGAGAATTGGCAAAGAATTAGACAAAAATTGATTGATAAAAAAACAGATATGGATTCTTCTTATGCTGAAGGAATTAGATTGGGATTAAAAGCAATAAAATTAAGTAGAATTAATTTTAGAATTGGTAAATGGTTTTTATTTTTAATTTCTCGAGGTTATCCCGAAGTAAAAGCAGAAATACTTGCAAGAAGTTTTGCAAGGAAATAAAAAAATGCGGGAGAAGAGATTCGAACTCTTGAAGGCCTTCGCCAGTGGCTTCTAAGGCCACCCCGGTTGACCACTGCGGCACTCCCGCTCTAAGATCCCTTTCTTTTACAAAAGAAAGGTCTTCAGTGTATAAGATTGAAGACACAATGTCTTAAATCTTTTACAAAGTGTCATGAACTATAAGTTCAAGTCACAGTCTACCC
>CAZQQS010000008.1:0-27738 GCA_964595665.1 uncultured archaeon
TATATTTAGATTTTTTAATATCTAATCCTTCACCTAATATGCCTTTTTCTTTTGCTTTTTTTAGTAATTCTCCATTACCACAAGCTAGATCTAACCACTTTTTATTTTCTATTAAATTTATAACATATTTATTTGCAACAAATTGAAATTTCATACTAACCCCTTATCAACATACTCCTTATAATTTAAGATATATGGTTTAATTTTGTAAAATAGTTTGTTTAATTCTTCTTCATTAAACCATGCCCAATGAATGGTGATACAATTAAGATTTGATTGTGGTTTGTATTTCACAATGTTATTTTTCTTTAAATAATTTGGATAATAGGATGGAATATAATTAATTCCTTTTAATAAATGTATTTTGCCAAATTCTTTTATTGTTTCTGGGCCTCCAGTTATAAATTTGAAGTGTTTTATAAATGTTTTTAAATTTTCATTATTAAATGTATTATATGGGGGCACAAATATTTTTGGTTTGGGCAACCCATATTCTTTGAATAATTTAAAACCTAATTTTATTTCTTTTTCTATTTGTAAATTAGATTTTCCTAAAAATTCGCTAAATTTTATGTTGGATGTGGTTTTATGTGTTAATCCGTGCATTGCTATTATAATTCTATTATCTTTAATTCCATCTTTTAATAACGCTATTTCTTTTTTATTTAATTTTCTAAATGAATTGCAATCTTTATCTTTTGGATTATTTGCAATATAGGGTGTAACTCCTAAAATATAAGGAATATCGTGCTTTTTCATAATTTTATCAAATTTTATAAAATCATTAATTTTTTTTTCCCAGTGGGGGAAATCATCAACTCTAATTATAATTTTTGGTTTTCTTTTAATAAAAACATTACATTGTATTGGATTTTTTTCTTTAAATATTTCTATATAATAAAGGAGAATATTTTTTATTTTGTAAAATTTATTATAATTTATCATTTATATCAAATATATTATAAACTAAAAGATTAAAAACCAATCTTATTTTTAGTTAATAAATATTGTTATTTTGGGGTTACATTTATATATTCTTTTAACTTTTTAAATATAATTAAACTAAATATTAGATGTTTGAATATAATACTTTTAATTTTTAATATGTGTATAAATCTATAAATTGAAAAAATAATGTGAGAATATGAATTTAAAACCTATTCATAAAAATTGTGTTAATTTACTGGAAAAACTAGATAAATGCTGTAAAGATAATAATTTAGAATATTTTCTTTTTTAGGGTAGTTTATTAGGCGCAATAAGACATAAAGGATTTATTCCTTGGGATGACGATATTGATATTGTTATGTCTCAAAATGATTTTTTAAAATTAATTTCTTTAAATAACAAATTAAAAAAATTTAATATTTTTAAGTATGATATAACTAATAAGAATGTGTTATTCCACACAGGATATATTAAATCAAAAGTTAATAAGGGACATATAGATGTATTTATTTTTAAATCAATAAATAAAATATCTTTTAAGTTAAGATTTATGGTGTTTTATTTTTATTTATTATATTATTTACACAATATTCAAAATAATTCAAGATTGTTTGTAAGAAAAAATAATTTGCTTAAAAAAATTGGGTATTTTATTATAAAGCCTGTAAGAGTGTTATTTAAAATATTTCATATTTTTGAGTTTGTATCTTTATTTAAATCATTTAAAGAAAAAGATTTTTTGTTGAATAAAGAAACACAATATATTGTTGCACAAAAAAAACCAAATTATTTTTTGATCAACAAATCTGATATATATCCTTTAAAAGAAATGTTATTTGGAAATAGAAAATATCCTATTCCTAAAGAATATCATAAATTACTAACTAAGATTTATGGTGATTATATGGTGCCACCTAAACCTAAAGATAGGGTTCCATTACACGTTAAAACTTAGTTTGCTTTTATATATCTTTTTATGATATTTATTTATGGCTGAGAGTAAAACAAATATTAAAGGAAATGTTCTTAAGAATTCCACATATAACTTGTTAGGTAATATTGTTTTAAGAATTTTCCAAATAATTCAATCTTTTTTTATGGCTAATATCTTGGGGCCAACACAATATGGTTTAAGAAATGGAATTCAAATGTATTTTGAATATGGAAATTATAATCATTTAGGAACAAATAGTTTATTGTCCAAAAAACGACAACTTTATGAGCATTCTAATGTGGTTGAAAGAGATTATTTAACTAATTTAGTTTTTAGTTTTAATTTAATTACTGGAATTATTTTTATTTTGATAAGTTTGGGATTATATTTTATTTTGACAGATATTACTTTGAAATATTCTTTATTGTTAATTGGATTTTGCGTTTTTATAGCTAATTTTAGAAATATAAATAATATTATTTTAAATTCACAACAAAAATTCAAACAGATCTCAAAAATAAATTTTTGGATTGGTTTATCTGGAACAATATTTATTTGTTTGGGAGTTTATTTTTTTGGTATTATTGGGAGTTATCTTGGAAGCATACTATATCTAACAATAAACTATTTCTTGAGTAAACATTATGCAGGGATTAGTTTTAAATTTATTTTTGAGCCCAAAAAATATTTTGAATTAATTAAAAATGGATTTATATTATTTTTATTGAGTTTTAGTTTTTTATTAATCTTTAGTATTAATAGATTATTTATAATCAAAGGTTATGGGATTACTGAATTAGGGTATTATGCAATAGGTTTATTTTTTGCAAATTTAATGTATTTCTTTATTACTACCTTAGTTTATCCATTAATACCAAATATATATCAAAATAGAGACAATAATGTGGATTTAATTAAATATATAATTATACCTTATAGGTTAGTTATGTCTTTAATTTATTTCATGTGTATATTAATTATATTTCTTATTCCATTTATAATATTTATTTTACCAGAATATAATGCAGGTATACAATATATCAATATTTTATTGTTCTCAATAATCTTTTTTCCAATATTAATTACAAATTATTTTATAAGTAGGAATCAAGAAATGAAATTATTATTTATAACAAGCATAATTATTATTTTAGAAGTTTTATCAAACATATTTATTTTACTGTTAAATTTAAAACCAATATATCTTGCAATATCTGTAGTAATAATAAATTTTATTTATGGTTTTATATTAAATTTAATCTGTTATAAAGATATATTTAAATCTTATAAAAAAGCATTAAAAGAAATATTTAATTATTTATGGCCTTTAGGATATGCATTAGTTGGTTATGGATTATTATGGTTGTTAGCACATTATGTTTTGTATGGTTTTGTGAATTATTATTTGGTAAAAATAATTCAAGCAATTTTATTTACAATTTGGTACTCTCCTATATTATGGAAAATAGAAAAAGAACATAAAATATTGAAAATAATTTGGACTGGTGTAAAAAATAAATTAAGTAAACAACCTTTAGAAAAAAATATTGAGTGATGAAAATGATTAAAGCAATAATATTTGATTTGGATGATACTTTATACCCTGATAAAATCAAAACTATTGATAAAAAAAAGAGTGCTGAATTGATAAGAAACTTATCAAAGAAGTATATGATAGCAATTACTTCAAATGGTAATGCAAAAAAGAATTCTAAAAAAATAGATGAATTAGGAATAAGAAAATATTTAAAAAAAATAATGTTAAGAGAATTTTTTATTAATAGAAAACCATTACCAAATAAAATAAATAGAATTTTAAAAGAATTAAACATAACTAATAAAGAAGCATTAATTGTTGGGGATAAAATTCATACAGATATATTAGTAGCTAAGTTAACAAAAGTTAAAAGTGTTTTGGTTACAAATGGCCTAAAGAGAATGCAATTTGTTAAACCAGATTACAAAATTAATTCTGTTTTAGATTTGGAAAGAATTTTAAAGAAATTATAATTTACTTCAATAATTTACTAATTGAAATATTATGATTTAAATTAAATATAACTTCTGCAAAATATTTTGCAACTGATACTTCTTTAAACCAAGAATTTTGTTTAAATGATTCTGTATGGTGTATTGCATCTGTACTAATAACTAATTCAAATATTTTTGAAGAATATAATTCACTAAACTTAGTTTCAGCATCTCCATTAAAAAATGCTAATGAACAAGAAATATAAATTTTATTTGCACCATTTTCTTTTAATGTTTTTGCAACATTAATTATTGTGCCACCAGTAGCAATCATATCATCAATTATTAAACAATCTTTATTTTTTACATCTCCAATTAAAGTAGTATTTACTATTTTACTCGATGCAGAATAATCTCTTTCTTTGTAAACTACTGCTAAAGGAACTTGTAATTTTTCAGAATAATTTTTAGCTCTTTTTACAGCACCAGTATCTGGTGCAACAACTGTTAAATTATCAATATTTAAATTATTTTTTATGTAATTACAAATTGTTTTTGTTGGAAATAAATTTTCTAAATTTACTTTTGTAAAAAATCCTCCAATTGCAGTATTGTGAATATCTAAAGTGATAACTCTATTTACTCCCAAGTTTTCTAATTCTCTTGCAATTAACGAAGCAGTAATACATTCCCTTGAAATTGACTTATCTTGTCTTGCATAAGGATATGCGGGCAATATAACAGTTACATTTGTAGCGTCACTTCTTTTTGAAGCATCAATTGCTGTTTTTAAAGCCATTAAATTTTCATCTACACTATAGGGTAATTCAGTATTTGCACAATCTTGTACAATATAAATGTCTAAACCTCTTATACTTTCTAATATTTCGGTTTTTATTTCTGTATTTGCAAAATGTGTTTCTTTTGTGTTAATTAAATGGAAGTTTAAATCAATATTTTCTTTTTCATAAATTAAAGGTAATTCTTTTAATATTTTTTCAGCAAATGGTTTGCCAGCTTCACAAGCAATAATTCCGATATTTCCTCTAGTCATAAAAATCACTCAAAATAAGATACTTAAAACAAATACAAAACCTATTTAAATATTGGTTTCTTTTATTTTAAATAGTGATTTTATGGTTGTTAATGTTGTTTTTTTTGGTAGAGGCGGACAAGGAGTTAAAACTATGGGGCATATTTTAGCTTTAGCTGGATTTTATGATAATTTAAATGTACAAGCTTTTCCAGAATATGGCCCTGAGAGAAGTGGAGCTCCGATGAAAACTTTTGTTAAGATTTCAAAAACTGAAATTGAAGATCAAGCGCCTTTTTCAAAAGCAGATTTTGTTGTTGTAATTGATAGCTCTTTGTTAAATTTGTTAATAGAGAATATTACATCTTTTGGCGATAAAAATACTAAATTTATTTTTAATTCTAAATCTAAAGTAAATGTTAAAAATTCTAAAACTTTAGATGCTTCGCAAATTGCTTTTGATGTTATTGGTAAAGATTATTCAAATGTTGTTATGTTAGGTGCATTAATTAAAGAAAGTAAATTAGTTAGTTTAAAGAGCTTAGAAAAAGCTTTGAAAGAAGTTTTTGCAAAAAAACCTAAAGCTTTAGAGTTAAATTTAAAGGCTATGGATTTAGGATATAAGGGATTAAAATGAAATTGAGAAATGGTAATACTTTAAAAGCAGAAGAATCTGTTGATTATTCTACAGGCTCATGGAAAAAAGAAATGCCTATTGTTAAAGATAAAGAAGCATTAAATAAAGATCCAAAAATTGCAATATTTTGTCCAGAGGCAGCAATTATTTACAAAGATGGAAAATTTTCACATATAGATTACAGATATTGTAAAGGTTGTGGAATTTGTTCACATTATTTGCCAAAAGCAATTATTATGAAAAAGGTATGATTATGAGTAAGGAAAATGCTTTAGTTGTTTTTGAAAATAAAAAAATAAGAAGAATTTGGCATAAAGATGAATGGTATTTTGTATTAGAAGATATTATTGTAGCATTAACTGAGTCTAAGGATCCTAAATCCTATATTACTAAAATGAAATTAAGAGACCCTTCTTTGTCAGAAGGGTGGGGACAAATTGTCACCCCCCTTTCAATTGTAACTACTGGAGGCCCACAAAATAAAAATTGTGCTAATGTGCAAGGAATATTTAGAATTATTCAATCTGTGACTAGCCCAAAAGCAGAACCTTTTAAAAGATGGTTAGCACAAGTAGGATATGAACGAATACAAGAAATTGAGAATCCAGAATTAGCGCAAAATAGAGCTAAAGAATATTATGAATTGAAAGGATATCCAAAAGATTGGATTGATAAAAGAATAAGAGGAATTGCAATAAGGCAAGAGCTAACAGGCGAATGGAAAAATCGAGGAATAAAACAAGATAAAGATTTTGCAATATTAACAAATGAAATATCTAAAGCAACTTTTGATAAAACTATAGAGGAATATAAAAAATTTAAGGGTTTAAATAATAAAAAGAATACCAATCTAAGAGATCACATGAATGATTGGGAATTAATCTTAACAATGGTTGGTGAAAAAGCTACTACTGATATTACAAAAGTAAAAAACTCTAAAGGTTTTGTTAAGTGCAAAGAATCTGCAAAAGCAGGTGGCAAAATTGCTAAGAATACTAAGAAAGAATTGGAAAAGAAAATTGGTAAATCTATATTGTCAAAAAAAAATTATTTGCATTTAGAAAATAAAAATAAAATTAAAAAGAAATTAAGGAAGAAATGATTGTTATGAAACAAGAAAAAAAATTATTAACTGGTGGAGAAGCTGTAGCTTATGCTATGATGCAAATTAATCCTGATGTGTGTGCATCTTATCCAATTACTCCACAAACTCCAATAATTGAAACTTATGCTCAATATGTTGCCGATGGATTAGTTGATACAGAAATGGTTTTGACTGAAAGTGAACATAGTGCATTAAGTGTTTGTATTGGTGCATCAGCTTATGGTTCAAGAACTTTTACTGCAACTGCATCGCAAGGTATATTATATATGAATGAAGTTGTTTATAGTGCATCTGGATTGCGATTACCTATCGTAATGGCCGTAGGCAACAGAGCGATTTCTTCTCCAATAAATATTCATTGTGATCATTCAGATTCGTTTACAGTAAAAGATTCTGGATGGATACAAATTTATTGTGAAAATGTACAAGAAGTTTATGATACTTCTTTAATGGCTTTTAAAATTGCAGAAAAAGTTAATTTACCTTTAATGTTTATGCAAGATGGTTTTTATACAACTCATAGTTTACAAGCAATAAATCTTTTGCAAAAAAAAGATGTACAAAAGTTTTTAGGCAAAGCACCTAAAAGAGAAAATTTGAAAGAAAATTATACTATTGGAATGTTTGCTTTGCAAGATTCGTATATGGAAGCGCGTTATAATATGTTTTCTGCTTTAAAAGATTCAGAAAAAGTTATTGAAGATGTGCAAAAAGAATTTTTTAAATTGACTGGAAGAAAATATTCTTTGTTTGAAAGTTATAAAGTTAAAGATGCAGAAATTGTTTTTATTATTTTAAGTTCTACTGCACAATTAATGAAAAAAGCTGTTGATTTTTATAGAAAAAAAGGAAAGAAAGTTGGAGTATTAAGATTGAGAGTTTTTAGACCTTTTCCTTTTGAATCTTTGAAAAAAGAATTGAAAAATAAAACGTTAATTGTAATGGATAGAAATGGGAATTACGGTTCAGAATTTAGTGCATTAGCAAATGAATTTAAAAATATGGGGAAAGATTTGTATAATGTTGTTTATGGTTTAGGTGGAAGAGAATTTAATGATAAAGATGCATTAGATTTAGTTAATAATTTTTTAACTAAGAAACAACCAAAAATACAGTATTATGGTTTAAGAAAAGATTTGTGATTTTTATGGATAATAAAGAAGTATTAAATATTTTGGAAAAAGGTAAAGAATCTTTTAGGCCAGGACATAGAACTTGTGCTGGATGTTTTATTCCAACAATTGTTAGAACTGTTTTAGGAAATATTCCTAAAGGTTATTCTCCTGTTGTTTCAATTGCAACTGGTTGTTTAGAGGTTACGAGTACTTTATGGCCTAATAGTTCTTGGAATGTTCCCACAATCCATAATACTTTTGAGAATGCATCTGCTACTATTTCAGGTTCTGAAAAAGCACATTTAGTTAATGTAAAAAAAGGTTTGGAAAAACCGAATAAAAAATTTATTGTTTTCGCTGGAGATGGAGGAACAGTAGATATTGGATTAGCTGCATTATCTGGAACTCTTGAGAGAGGTCACGATATATTGTATGTTTTGTACGATAATGAAGTTTATTCAAATACTGGTGCTCAAAGATCTGGTGCTACACCACATTATGCGAGTACTTCTACTACGCCTTCTGGTTCAGAATTATCTGGAAAAATTGAAATAAAAAAAGATATTATGAAAATTATTGCTGGACATAATATTCCTTATGTTGCTCAATGTAATCCTTATTTTTATGATGATTTTGTATATAAAGTTAAGAAAGCATTTTCAATTAAAGGGCCTAAATTCTTAAGTGTTTTAATGCCCTGTACTTTTAGTTGGAAATTTGAAACTAATTTAACTGCTGAATTTTCTCGATTAGCTACTGAAACAAATATTTGGCCATTATATGAGATTGAAAATGGAAAATATACTTTAAATTATTCTCCTAAAAAACCTTTAAAAGTAGAAGAGTTTTTGAATAATCAAGGTAGATTTAAACATTTATTTAATCCTTTAAATAAAACTGCAATTAATAATGTTCAAAAAGAAATAGATTCTAAAATGAATGATCTAAAAGAAATAAGTAAAAAAAAGTGAAATAGCAGAATATATAAAGTTTAAGGCAATATATTATTATGAATAAAGAAGAGCAAATGAATTATATAATAAAAAATAATTGTAATATTGAAGGGTTTAATTTAGATATTGATTCTGGTGTAGATATTGAATATTGGGCTAATTATTGTAGATCTAATCCTTTAGAAGCTAAACAACAACATTCTAAATTTATCAATTCTATTTATGAAAAACATGTTTCTTGGAAAAAAACTTTATTATCTAAATCAAATGGTGTAAAAATATTATCGGAATTGTATGATATTAGAAATCCCATTATTTTATATGAACTAACTGAGAAATCTAAACAATTACAAAAGAAGTGATTTTATGATTTGGTTATATGTTTTGTTAGCATTTCTTTATGTTTGGATATTTTGTATTGCAATGTTTAGAGGTAAAAGAAATTTTCTTTTGTTTTATGTTTCTTTATTCTTGCCATTTGTGATTGTTGCTTTAGTTTTAATATTGGCATTATTAATAGTATTTTTCCCGATAATTTATTTAGTTTTATTTATTTATTCTTTCTTTTCTCCATCTATGGAATTAAATTATGTTTTTAAAAAGCTTAACATAGGAAAAAAGAATTAATTTTTTCTAAATCCTGATAAAAGTAATATTAATTCTTTTGTATTGAATGTAGGTATTTTAGTTTGTTCTTTAAGGTGTTTATCATTAGACCAAATAGGGTAGTTTAATTTTATTGCTAATGCTAAATAAGAAATATCTTTTTTATCAGATATATTTTCTTTAGCAAATTTTAATTCTTTATCATATATTTTTAGATCTAAGAATTCTACTTTTGATTTTAGATCTTTTATTAAATTATTAAAATTAGTTTGTTTTGTTTTTTCTAAAATTAATTCTTTATATTTGTTTAATTCTATTAATGCAAAATCTGGTGCAAATAATTTCAATTTAAATTCAGTTATTAGTTCGTTAGTTACGGAGTTAGGATTTAAAATAGAAAATAATATGTTTGCATCAGCAATTAATTTTATATTAATCCCTTCTTTTTTATTGCTTTGGTAACATCTTTATTTACTTTTTTACCCATCTCAATAGTCCAAGATTCAAAATCTTTTTCTTTTTCTAATTTTTTTAGCATTTCTTCTTTCCAAGTTAATTCTGTAGTTTTTTCAATAATTGCTTTTTTTGCAACACCAGACCAATTTATTTCAGGAAAATTATCCATGCTTTGCTTTACTTCTTCTGGAATAGATATAGTTATATTTACCATAATATCACCTAATATAATATTTACACAGAAATATTTAAAAATATTCCCTTTCTTTAAACAATTCTAATTAATTTCTAGATTTAATTACTATTTATAAACTTTATTATATAATATATAATATATCCATTTGTGATTTTTGGGCGTTATTAAATAAATTTAATATCTGTTTTTAAGGGGATTTTTATATTTTCGACAAGAAATGTATTGCAATACGACAACATTAATCGTAGAAAATACAAAATCCAAAAGATTCAAAACCTTAAAATAGCAAATATTTATAAATGTAATCGTTTATTTAATAATAATGAGTTTGTTGGATGACTTTGCTGTAGTGGCAAAATCAGATGATGCAAATTCGCTCTTGATTTCATACAAGGAGAGGTGAAATAAATGAAAGGACAATTCCTTAAGAAAATAACTGCTGTAGGAATGGGTTTAGCATTAGTTGCTGGGTCTGTTGTTGCTGCAGTAAATTGGTCTGATATGGTTGATGAAACTAATAAGACTATGAAAGTTAGTGGTATAGTTGTAGGTGCAAATGCTGACCCTATGGATAGTACTGCTGCTGGAAATTTAGCTGCTGCTTTAGCAAGTAAGTACAGCTACGATAAACCGACTACTGTAACTGAAACAGTTCCTGTTGAAGGTACTGCTGGATTATCTGCTGCTGATGCAAAATCTAAAAAAGAAACTGTAGGTTATAACGAATTCTCTATGACTAAAGCTCAATTAACTGGATTTTTAAACGAATCTAGATCTATGGTTGTATCAGATGTTTCAAAAAGTGTTTACTTAAAAGAAGAAATGTTATTCAAAACAACTTCAGAATACAACACATCTAAAACTGTTCAAGAATTAGTATCTGGCGTAACTGCAGGTAACTTTGAATATTTAGTAAATGTTGGATCTTCAGGTTTAGATTTGGATACAAACGCTTATGAATCAGATAGTGAAAACTATATAACTATGCCATTTTTAGGTGAATGGTACGAGTTAGATGTTGCATCATCTACAGATAACAAAATAGAATTAGTATCTGAAGGAGATAAAGACAACTGGTTGAACGAAGGTGAAACTGTTACTGGTTTAGCTTCTAAAGACGGAACTACAACTTATATGGTAAAAGTTGCTGATGCTTACACAGAAAATACTAGTAATTATGTAATTTTAGAATTATATGATGAAGCAACAAGTGCAAAAATTGCAACTGAAACTGTTGGTGCTGATGAAACTATAAGATTTAGAGCAAAAGGTAAAGAATTATTACAAGAAAGTATTAAAGTTAAAGAAATTGCAAAAAGAACAGTTTCAAGCTCAGATTCTTTCAAAGTAAACATTAGAACTGGATTAAACAGAGTTGTTTTGAAAGATGGTAAATGTTATCCTAACTTCGAAGACACAGCTTCAAAAACAAAATGTGATTGGAAAGCTAATGTAACTTTTACAACTGCTACTAATGTTTTAGAAAGTTATGGTGTAGAAACAACTAACACATACACAAGTTCTTCTGCTTTAAAAGTAAATGATTCTTTAGTATTACCAAACAATTATGGTGCTGTTCAATTCTTAGGATTAACTGCTGAAGATTCTTTTATGGCTACTTTCGGAACTTCTGTTGAAGGTGTTTCAGGTAATGCAAGCGATTACGGATTCTCATATTATGATGCAGATGATGTATTAAGAAGCGTTCCATACTATTTCTTAGAAGAAGGTATTCAAATTGATGCTGACTTACCAGAACCAGTTTATGTAACAGTAGATAATCAAGACTATACTTTGTTCTTACAAAGAGATGGTAACGATTTATTGTACTTAATTGAAGCTGGAGAAATAGATGAAAACACTGAAGCATTAGGTTCTTTAGATGTTAACTTCTTCTTAGATATTGAAGATGATATGAATGTATCTGACGCAATAACTTTCGGTGAAGGAGACGTAGATATGAATTACAATGTAATGTTATCTAACTACTCTGGATCTACAGATATCTATAACTTATGGTTAACTTTAGCTCCACAAACTTTTGATATGAAAGTTGGAACTTTAGAATTCATGGGTACAGATACTGATGAAAACATCGATAATAGTGTAGAAGCTGAATATTATATGGTTAACCACGAAGATTTCGTTATTGCAGATGTTGATGACGATGATTACTACTCAGCTTTATTCAATGTTGCTGATGTTAGTGGTGCTGATATAAATGTATTAGTTGATACAACTACAGGATTATTGACTGCTGATGGAGATACAGAAAACGGAAATTCTTATGCTGTAATGTACGGTACTAAATCTTTAAGAACAAAAGTTGGCGAAAGAAAATTATACATTGATGAAAATGTATCTTTGGAAATAGTTGACGATGAAGTTTTAGAATTGTTAATTGCTGAAGATGTAAGAAGAGCTGAATACTTATTCTTCGATTCTACAATGATAACTGCAGAAGGTGCAACAAAAGAAGTAACTACTACTAAAATGGTAAAAACTCCATATGCTGGTATGCCTACAGTTATGACTGATGTTGCTGCTGGTGCTGGTAACTACATAGTAGTTGGTGGATATGCGGTTAATAGCTTGTTTGCTGAAGTAGCTATTGATGCAACTGCTGCAGCTAAAGTTTTCGGTGATGCTTTAGCTGAAGCTGGAAATAAAGTTACAAAAGTAATCAACGGTAGCTTATATGTTGCTGGATACACAAAAGAAGACACTATGGATGCTGTAAACGCATTAATAGATGAATTAAATTTGTAAATCCAAAAACCTGAGTTAGAGCGAAAGCTCTAACTTATTTTCTCTTTTTTTCGATATCCCTTTTAAACAAAAGGTCTACAGTCTACCCCAAAGAAAGGGTATGTTTCGCTTTGCTCAAGCATACTGTATAATTAGTTTAATTTGTGGAAAGAAATATATATAAGATATTTGTGTTTATTTTGTGAAATTAATTGATAATGTTGCTAAACAAAATCTATTTTCTAAAATAAAGAATTTTGATATTAACTTTACTAAGCATGCATTATTAAGATTAGAACAATCTTCTAGGGTGTATACAAAAGAAGACGTTTCTAGTTTGTTTAAAGCTATTTCTAAATATAAAATAGAACTTTTCTTAGAAAAAGAGAATGTTTATCATATTATTTTTATATTTTCAAAACGTAAGGCAATAGATGTTGTTTTTAAAGTTAATGGGCTTATATTAATATTAACGGTATTTCCTTTAGGTAGAAAATCATTATTAAAAATATGTAAAAAAATGGGGTTAGATTATGATAAAATATGATTATGATTTGGAAAATGATATTTTAAATGTGAATAAATCTAAAGTATTTGAGAGTATTGAATTAATTGATGGTTTCTATATTGATTTGGATAATAAAAAAAATATTGTTGGTATAGAGTTATTATCCGCATCTAAAATTTTATCAAAATTATCTTTTGGTAAAATAAATAAATCTTTTTTGGAAGATTTAAATTTTGTTTCATTAGATATATCTAAATATAGAAATGGATTCATTCTAAAATTGAGTTTTGAAACAAATGGTAAAAAACAAGATGTTGCTGTGCCAATATATGATTTATACGCTAATCAAAATGTTGTTACAGTTTAAATATCTTTTTAATATTCATTTTATATGAATAAAAAATTAATCGTTTTAATTATCTTAGTTTTTATAATTCTAATTTTTAGTTTATATCCAAAATTTAATGAACTGAATATTAAACAACAAATAGAAAAAGCAAATTATTGTGATGCAAATTCTGATTGTATTAATTTAGGACAAAAATGTCCTTTTGGTTGTTGTATTTATGTTAATGTAAATGAAGTAGATAAACTCTCTAACTTATTACTAGCTTATAACTCAAAATGTGTTTACGGTTGTTTAAGTTGTGAAAAAGTAATTTGTGAAAATAAAAAGTGTAAGGAAATAATTTAAATTAGTTAAGATAACTTTAAATAACTTTAGGTTATTTATTATTTAGTGATGTTTATGGGTGCTGTAACTTTAAATTTGAAAGTAACTGATTATAGTAATCGGGTTTTAGGTGTAGTAAAAGAAAAATATGGTTTTAAAGATAAATCTCAAGCTTTAAATAAGTTATTAGATTTATATGGTCAAGATTTTGTGGAAAAAGAAGTAAAAGAAGAAGTAATAAAAGACATGTTAAATTCTTGTAATACTCATATTAAAAAATATGGCTTTAGATCTAATAATTTGGCAGATTTAAAAAAAGAGTTGGAAAGTGAATAAATGTTTAATTATGATTTGTCAGATGAATTAAAACAGCAATTAAAATTATTATTTAAAAAAAATAAATCTTTGTATTCTATAATCTTAAAAAAAATTGAACAAATTATTATGCAAGATAATGAGACTATAAACCATTATAAAAATTTAAGATATGATTTATCTGATTGTAAAAGAGTTCATATAGATAAATCTTTTGTATTATTGTTTAAAGTATATCTTGATAAAAATTTTATTTTATTTTATAAGTTTGATCATCACGATAATATTTATAAATTTTAAATTTTATTTCCTATGTTGTCGCTTAATCTATTTATTTGTTCTTTAATAGTTTCTGCAAGTTTTTCAGATATGCCTGATTTCTTAGCAATTTCTTTACTAGGGGTAGATAAGATAGTAAATAAATATCCTAAAGAGTTTACTAATTTATCAATATTTGTTTTACTTAATTTTGGAATCTTAGATAATAATCTATAACCTTTTACAGATACTAAGCTTTCAATTTTGTCTGAAGGTATTTGTAATATTCCAGAGATTATATCTTTATCAATATTATTTTTGTTAGAATATAATTCTTCAATTATGTTTTCTATACTTATGTCGTTACGAGAATAATCTAATAATAATAAACTTAATTCTTTTCTCAAACCAGAAGTATTTTCTTGCAAAGAATGTTTTATTTGAGTGCCTTCTACACCTAATTCAATAATTATTTCTTCTAAATCTAATTTTGATTTTTCTAAATACAATATTTTTAATAATATTTTTATGGCATCTAAATAAGTTGTATTATTATTTAATTCATAATAAGTTAATTCATTTAACATAGCATTAATTTGTGTTCTATAATTTGCTATGGTTTTCAAATAATGATCTGCTTTTGTTGTTAAGTATGGTAAATCGTGTAAAACATAATGTTCTTGATTGTAATATAATGAAATAATATTTCTTCTTTTTGAAATAGCTACAACAGGTAATCCTGTTTGTTTAGCAGTTTGTTCTCCACTTCTATGTCTTATTCCAGTTTCTTTTGATTCTATATTTCTATCTGGTGTTAAATGAACGTTTGCATATGCAATTTTCTTTAAATCATTAGATAATACTATTGCACCATCCATTTTACATAATTCAAATAAAGTAGAAGAATTCATTTCAGTATTAATTTTTAGGCCACCTCTTAAAACACCCTCTAAACTGATGTTTGTGCCTAAAACTACTAATGCACCCATTTGTGCTCTTAAAATCTCATCTAAAGCAACTCTAATCTCAGTTCCTGGAGATATTAAAGTCAATATTTCATAGATGTTCATATCTTGTTTTATACCTTGAACTTTGGCATAATTTATGTCGGGAAAAATGTCTTCTATAATGTCTTCGAACTTGTCCATGAAATCACTTAATTATATATTCTGCTAAAATATATATAGATTTCGTGTAAACATATCTCGAGTAAACATAACAATCTCTTTTTATATTTAATGTAATATATTTTTTTATTAGTAGTAGGCGATTGGCTTTCGGTTTTAAACTGAGGAAAGTCCGCCCATTCCTATAGAGTAATTGTTTTGAGAGAAACTAGATTTGTATACAGAAAAGCACCTTTTTAGGTTTACTATGATATTAAACTTGAGATGCCTAAAAACTCGTTGAAATTAGCAAATCACTCTGGAATGCAAGCATACGCGCTTAGATCAATGCCAACTAAAAACAGAAGGCGGCTTACGGCCTACAACTATATCCTTTTATAAAATTTCTGTTATTATTATATTAAAGTGGTATTTATGGGATTTGTAGATTATAATTTGTATGCAATAATTAGGGATCAAATAAAAAATTCTGATGATTATTTGGATATGAAAAAATTAAATTTAAAATTAACAAAATTTGATACTTCTTTAATACAACAAACTGTTGATTATTTAATTAAAAGTAATAAAGTAATACTTTCAAAAGATAAAAAATTAATTTGGGTATTTGCAGATACATCTAAATCAAAGAGATTATTAAAAGAGTGTGTTAGGGTTGCATGAAATTCATTTATCTAAGGAATTTAATAAAGAATATGTAAAAATCCAAGCTTTGGCTGAAAAAGGAAAACAAGAAGAAAAATATTTATTAGGTTTGATTTCAAAGGCTATTTCTGTTTTATCACAAGATAAAGAAGCTGGTAAGAAAATTCCTAAGAAATTGTGGCCTAAAGAGTATATTATTAAATATGATATAACTAATTTATGGAAATATAATTTAGATACTTATTGGCGATTAATTTATACTATTTCTGGTAATGAAATACAATTTTTTTTAATATGTTTAGATTTTGTGGATCATAAAGAATATAATAAAAAATTTAATTATTCTTCAAGATAGAAGCTCTGTGGTGTAGTGGTCTATCATTCAAGGTTCTGGTCCTTGAGACCTGAGTTCGAATCTCAGCGGAGCTATCCTTTCTTTTTAGAAAAAAGAAAGCCTAAGTTTGCCAAAGAAAAACTAAGTGCTATTAAAATAGCACAATATGTTTTAATATTTTTTTACTTCTTCTAAAATGAATTTTCCAAAATCAGTTAGCTCATATAATTTGAATCCTACATAACTAGGGTTTAGACATTTAACCAAATCTTTTTTTATTAAATCTTTTAATGCTCGACTTATTGTGGGCAAATGCGTATTAATGTCTTTGGCTAATTGATTTGCATTTTTTGGTTTAATTAAATTCAAAATTATGGCCTTTCTTACCTTTCCTCTTAATACAAAAATCACTAATTCGTTCATTTAATATTGGAATAGCAATATATTTATAAATGCTTTGCAATAGGTTAGCATTTAGTTATCAAATTTAAGAATTATGCCGTAAAATAGAGTATAAGTAGTAAGTGAAGTTCACTATGAAAATTAAATAATGAATAGAGGAATTATAGGGGGTGGGTGCTCAAAATCGAAAAGTTTTTATATTCTAATACATTTTGTATATCAGGTGATTAAATGGTTGCTAAGAAAAAGAAAGTTACAAAAGTAGCTGTTAAAAAAGAAGCAATAAAAAAAGAAGTTGTTAAAAAAAGTGTTAAGTCTAAAAAACAAGTAAAACCTGTAAAGGTTACTCCTATTGTTAAAAAACCAATTGAGCATGTTGAACATAAAGCTCCTATTGAACACAAAGAACATAAAGAGCAAAAAGAAGTAAAGAAATCAAATGCTATAGGTTTGGTTGGATTCATATTGTCTATTGTAGGATTTGTTTCAATGATTATTCCTATATTAGGTCCATTAATATCTTTAGTTGCTGGAGTTCTATGTGGAATACAAATTAAAAAACATTCTAATGGTTTGGCTATTGCAGGATTAATTATAGCAGTTATAGGTTTCTTATTAGGAGTTTATATTACAATAATTGCTTTTTTAGTTTTAGCAAGTTTGGGCTCAATGAATACCCCAATGGTTTATTAATTAAACCATTCTTTTTTTTATTTTTTTTAGGAGGTTTATCTTTGGAAGAATCTATTAAAAGAAATATATTCAGAAAATGTTTAGTTTGTGGAAAAAGAAAAAAAATTGTGCAATATAAAGATGGTTATTGTAAGGGTGCTAAATATTTTGGAATTATAGAAGATTCTATTGCAAATACTGGGGAATATGTTAAAACAGGTACTTTTAAGTTTGGTAAATTGAAAATGAATGTTGTTAAATGGACTGGTAAAATAAGAAAATTTGAATATTGGGAATGTGAAGATTGTTATAATGAGGGAATCTTTGAATTTACTTTAAAAAATAAAATAGAAAAGATATATGGTCCAAGATGTAAAGATTATAATAAAGATTGTATAGTGTGTCTGGCTTGGGCAATATATGATACAACAATAAAAGATGATAGATGTAAATTATAATGTTTTTTTATTTATCTAAATAAATATCTAAATACATAGGCAAAGTACCTTTGTATCTTTCTTTTAATGTTTTGAATCCAAATTTTTTATAAAAATGTACTGAATCTTTTAAATGATCTTGATTCCTTTTTGCATCTAGAATTAAAAATCTACAACCAACATAATTTTGACTTATTTTGAAGGTTAAATGTACAGAATATTTTAAAATGGCTTTTCCAACACCTTGTTTTTGAAAATTATTATCTACTGCCAATCTACCAATTTTTATTGCTGGCAAAGTTTTGTAGAGAATATCTTTATTTTTGAAAAATTCTCTTAGTTCTCCTTCTAATCTTAAAGTATCGGTTAATAAAGTAACATATCCTACAAGATTATTTTCTTTGAAAAATAAGTATGTTTTAGATATCCCTTGTTTTTGGTTTTCTAAAGAATCTTCTTTTAGAAAATTAGTTAATTCTTGTTCATAACAATTAAAATTAGAAATAGAATTCAAATGTTTTTCAGATATTACTTCTATTTTAAGTTCTTGCAGAATGTCTTGCATTAGCTTCACTTAATAATTTGTCTAAGATTGCTTTATCTTTTTCAACAGATCTTATAAATGCTACTCTTTCTTTAGATGGGTGTTTAATTTCTTCTAACCATTCTTTTACAAACTTTCTAGCATCTTCGCCTCGTAATACAGGTGTTGCTCTAATTGGTTTAGCCATAATAAATCACTAAATATAAATATTATAAAAATTAATATATATGCTATGTTTATGCATATTTAAATCTTTTGATTTAAAAAGTTGTGGCTTTAAGACAGAAAGTATTAAGCCACTTGAGGGATTTGAACCCCCGGCCAGCTGCTTACAAGGCAGCTGCTCTACCGCTGAGCTAAAGTGGCACTATATCCCTTTCTTTTCCAAAAGAAAGGTCTGAAGTTCACCCCAAAGAAAAGGTGCTTCGCTTCTTATTAAATAAAATAAGTATATTATATAATTTATAGGAAATATATATAAAGGTTATCTTACTGTTTTATATTATAATTATATTAGGTGATATTATGGGTGCAGTTAAAGTTTATAAACCAATAAAAGGTAGAAATGGTGCTATAATTAGAAGTGCTAGAAAACCATCAGTTAAAAAATTATATGCTGAAGTGCATGAAAATAATACTGTTAAGAGAACTGTTTTTGATATTATTAATTCCCAAAGAGATCTTACTAGAACTGAAGTACATGCTTTTATGGAAGGTGTAAGAAGTGTTGGAATATCTGATGTAAAATTAGAAACTATATTAGAAGATTTAGAAGTGCATATTATAACTTCAAATACAATTCCTATAACTCAAAAAACTAAGTTATTAGCTAAATTAGAAAGATTAACAGAGAATGTAGAACAATTAGCTTTAGAGAGATCGAGATCAAGGTAAGAAATCTTTATTTTTAAGTTTTTCAGGTAAATATTCTTCAGTTATGTGTCTTATTCCTAATCGAGATAAAGCTTCCAATTCTAATTTATAATTCATTTTTTTCATTAAATCTAATTCTTTTTGCCAAGCTTTATTTTGGAACCATGGGTAATTCTTCATTTCTTTAATTCTTTTCAAATCTTCATCATTTAATTTAATTGTTACGTTGTTAGGAATCTTAAATTTTTCAACATCAGAAATACTTAAACCAATAAATTTTGTTTCTGGGGTAGCTAATTTCTCCTCAGAATAACTTAAAGAGATAGAACCTCTTTTGATTACAGAATAAATATAAAAACCCCAAGGGTCTGCATCCATTAATGCATATACTGGCAATTTGAATTCATTATTGAATCTTTGAACTAATCTTCTTTCTGCTCTTGCTGGTTGTCCTTTACCAGTTATAATAATACATTTATGTTTTTTCCAAAATTTATCTTCATTAAATCTTTTCCAAACTGCATCTTTTTCAATAAATAAAACAAATTCAGCATCTAAATCTTTTATTTCTATTTTTTCGGGTTCAACATTTGAAGGAACACCCCATCCTCCGGAACCCATTCTACTTAAATCAATAGTATCTTTACCATCTTTAACTTTTAAATCTCCGGCAATAATTCCTTTAGTTGAAGCAGTTAAATTTAATTCTTCTCTTAATAATCCTAAAGTAGCTTCAATATCTTCAATTAATGGATCGGATTCTTTTTGTTCTTCAAATAAGTTTTCTTTTGAGTTTTTTAAAGTGTGTTTTAATGCATAATATAAATCTCTTATTGAAATTGTTGCATCTTCTTTAATTATTTTTTTTAATTCTGCAGCAATAGCAACAGTTTGAGTGAATTTTCTTGTGTGAGCAATATTCAAATATTGTCTTTTAGATGTTTTATCTCCCATTTTAATAGTTTTAGAATTCTCATCAAAAAAAGTATTCGATAAAGATCTTACAGGTAATTCTATACTTGGGCTAACATTTTCTTTTATTTGCTCCCAAACATCTTGACCTAATTTTTCTAATTCTTTAATACTTTTTTCATTTTTCATTTATATCACTCAAAAAATTCATCTAATTTTTTATTTTTGGTTTTCTTTTTAGAAAAATCATCTTCCTCTTCTATATTTTCTTCATCATCATTTTCAAAAGTTTTTTTACTTATCTTTTCAATATCTTCTTTTTCTTTTTCCAATTTTTCATTTAATTTATTTAATTCTAATTTTTCATCAATTAGTTTTTCTAATTTTTCAACAACTTCTTTTTTATCTAAACCCAACATTTGATGTAAAAAGAAAGCTATTTCTAAATTATATTTTGCAAACATTCTTTTTGTTTCTAAACCAATATTTACTTTGTGCTTTCTGGAAATGTGTGTTGAAATAGCACGAGCAACAGTCATTATTGCTAATTTAATTTCATCAATAATTTCTTGCTCATCAGCAACAGCTTGTTTTCCTACATTAGTATAAGGAATATGAACAGAACTTAAATTAATTAATATTGTTATGGGACTATTATCAAAATCTTTTATATTATATCTTTTCCATTCCATAGCATTTATTGCAGAAGTGATTGCACATGCTCCTTGATCAAATAATAATGGAGTTCGATTAGAGAATCTCATAGTTTCTGATTTTAAAGAACAGTCTTTTAATTTTCTACCACAGTTTCCTCCATAAGCAATTGCACAATCAATTTGGAATGGAAATCCACCTTTATAAGTAGTTGGTTTTCGTGTAATAACATGTAAACTTTCGGGTTTTAATATGCTTGTAATTGAAGCTTTTAATTGTTCTTCGCCAATAGGTATTATTGCATCTGTTCTAGGAGCTATTGTTTTTATTTTTTGTATTGCCTTAACAATTTTTTCAGAAATATTAAAATCAATATTTCTTTTAGTAACCTTTTTCAAATCTAAATCTTTCAAATTATTTTGTAATTCTTTAATAAATTTATCGCCAGTTCTATCAAAATTCTCTTTTATATGTGCTATAACAGAATTGTTATTAGATGCTCGAAAACTATTCAAAAATAAATCAGTATTAACACTTTTAATATGTGGTTTAACTTCTATAGGAATCTTAGGTAAAGTAGTAACAGATCTTTCAAAAATATGTATTTTTTCAAACGGGTCTAAATATTTTATAGTTACATGAGGATTTGCTAATGCTGTTCTTTTTAAATATTCAAAAGCATTTTGATTACTATCTTGATAATCTATTTCTTTAAATTCTGCTGATATAGCTAATCCTTTAAAATCTTTTTCAATATATTTTAAGTTTTTTAACTCGGGTTCGTTTTTTGCAACATTTATTCCTAATTCAGCATAAAATACTTTTCCTTTATTTCCAGAAATAACTTTTACAATTTTTCCTGTAGTCATTTGACTAAATAATATACATCCAGAAGCCCCAATTCCTTGTTGGCCTCTCATTTGAATTTGTCTATGAAATTTTGTTCCAGCTAATAACTTTCCTAATGCTTTTCCAATATTTTGTTCTGATAACCCTGGACCATTATCAATAACGTGAACTTCAAAATGTTCTTCACCTAATTTAACTATTTTAACCTCAATCTCTGGTAAAATATTATTTTCTTCACAGGCATCAATAGAATTAGCAACAAACTCATGTACTATAGTTGTTAAAGATCGTAATTTTCCATACAAACCTAACATGTGCCTATTTTTTTTAAAGAATTCTGCAACTGAATGCTCCTTTAAGTTTGACTTTTCCATATTAATACCTTTATAAATAAAATGTGGAAAGGGTTTATAAACCTTTAAGGATTTATTTTCTGAGTGAGAATATGGGTTTAGGGAATTAATAACAAAATATATACAAAAGAATATTACTAAGATTGTTAATTATTTATTTCTAAAGGTAAAATTAAATGATTTAATTTCTTAAAACTTAAGAATATTTTGGATCAATCCAAAATATCTTCTTCTTTTTTGTTTTCATTGAATTCAAACTCATCTTGAGTTTCTATGCTTTTAGACATTTTTTCTATATAATGTTTTACTGCACCAATAGATGCACCATTAATAATTCGCATTAAAGCTTCATGACAAATTCTTATGTTAGATAATCTTCCTATAATAGAAATAGTTTTACCTTGAACAGAAATAAAACAATCTAATTGTTTTTCTAAATAACCTCGAATAGAGCCTTGTGCACCAATAACTCTTGCTTTTCTATTGTGTGCGCCTCTTTCAGTATTTATTCCTAATTCATGTAAATTTATGATACTTAAAGTATAATATTCATCTAATAATAGTTTGGCTTTTTCAGGATTGAAGCCTCGACCAATAGCTTTAATTACATTTTCTAATTTGTAAAAAGTTACAACATTTGCATTTTTATTAGAGATTTCAATTTCTCCTTCTCCGTCTACATAAATTTTAGAATCAGTTAATTCTTCTAATTCTTTTTTTGTTTCTCCGTTTTTACCTATTACTACTCCGACTCTTATTTTTGGTATTTTAATAAATATATTTGTCATAATTTCACCTGTTTAATATCTAATTTAATTTCTTCTAATGTTTTATTTATTCCTAAAGGTTTAAAATATTTAATTAAATTTTTTAAATCTCTTTCTAAGAATATTTTTGCTTTATCATATTTTGTGGAAACACTTTGCCCCATATCAATGAAATAAATCTTTTTCTTAAAGAATATTATGTTATATTCTGATAAATCTGCATGAACGGTTTTTGCTTTATATATTAAATTATTTAAGTTTTTAATTGTTTCTTTGTAAATTAACTCTGCATCTTTTTTATCAATATTATCATATTTTAAAGTATTTTGTGGAACTCCGTTAGAACCAATTAATTCCATTATTATTATATTTCCATCTTGATCTATAGGCTTAGGAACTTTAACTTTATTATCGTAAGCATTTTTTAGATTAAAATATTCTCTTTCTGTCCAAGCATAAATTCTTTTTATTGGATTCTTAGAGATTTTTTCTAAATCTTCATTATCAATGTAAGACTTTCTATTATGAAAGTAAGTAGTTTCAATTCTATAAATTTTAACAGCAACAAATTTTTTACCAGCTTTTCCTATGAATAAATTTGCCTCTTTACCTTTAGATATTGGTCCAATAATATAATCTAAATTGCCTTTTCGTTCTATTTTTCTTAAAGACTTTTCAGTTCGATCATCAAAAACTTCTTTAAAGATTTTTCTTTTAACTTTTATATTATCTTTTTCAGTTGTTGCTAAAATATATTCATTCATAATTTCACTTTTTAGAATATTGAGATTTCAAAGCTGTTGATCCATATCGAATTCCCATATTAGAATCAGAGTTGTATTTTGCAAAATATTTTCTTTTATTTATTGGTTTTACTGATTCTAATTTTAATTTAATAATAGTAGTTAGATTTTTTGTTTTTGTAATTATTATTCCATTTGTAGAATTTATATCCACAATTAAATGAGGGTTATATTTTTCTAAAATGGTTTTTAATAATTCTTTATTTGTATGGGTTTGCAATATTAATTTGCCATTAACTTGTAATGCATCACAGCAGTTTTGTATCGCTCTTAATTTATCTCCCACATAATCCAAAGACCACATAGAAACTATTAGATCATATTTGTTTTTAGGTAATCTATTATAAGTAAAATCAAAAGTTTTAACTTTTGGGTTTAATGATGGTAATAGATCTACTCCTTCATATTCTACTTTTTTTTTATTACTATTTTGAATATTTGGATATAATCTATTAAAATCTGTTCCTAAATTACCTTCTCCAGCACCTAAATCTAATACTTTTACTTTTGTTTTTTTAAAAGAATCAATAATATTTTCTATTATTGGTTCAATTTCTATAAGTAATGGTTCTTTTTCTAATTCAGAATTATATGCTTCTAAATTTCGTTTTTTTTCATAACTCTTTCGATTTTGAAATCTTTTAGATAATATTGTAAGTTCTGCTTCTGGCAAATATCTAGGAATATATTTTAATTGATTTCTATTTTTTAATATTTCAATAATTCTTTTCATTCGTTCTTGTTTTTTATATTCTTCATTCATTTCCTCGCGAGATCTAGGTCTAGTATACTCTTTTAATTTTGCTATTTGTTTTAGTTCTTTAATCCTTTGAGGGTTTGGTCTTCCTGGAATTATTGGTTTTGGCATAAAATCACATATAAAATAAGCGAAGGGGATTTAAAGATGTTTTGCTTTATTTGCAAATATTCGCAATTTATCTTTACCAGAAATTTCATTATAGATTTTCTGTATTAAATTTTTCATAAATATGTTTGTTTTTGCTCTATACTCTAATTCTTTTAA
Source organism: uncultured archaeon (assembly GCA_964595665.1). GTDB lineage: Archaea > Iainarchaeota > Iainarchaeia > Iainarchaeales > 0-14-0-20-30-16 > 0-14-0-20-30-16. The sequence goes on from CAZQQS010000008.1 coordinate 24,853, forward strand.
AGAATTAAATTCTTTCTCTTTTTTAGCATCTAATATTTTTTCAGTTGTTTTTGGACCTAACCTAAAACTTATGGCTAAAGCTTTTTTTTGTAATTCAAAATCTTTATTAGAATTAATAAATTCTAAATATTTTTGTTCGTTATCTAATATAATTTTTTGTATTGCATCATAAACAATAAGTTTATTTGCTTCTTGAAATTCAATTTCAGAAATCCATTTATTTACATTTTGAACTTTATCTCGCTTTTCTTCACCTAAATAAAGTTTGTCTAATAAATCGCAAGTCTCATTATTTTTTAGCAGTAGTTCTAAAGGGGTAAAATTCTTATTACCTAATACAAAAACACAATTTTTGTAATCCATTTTGTAGATTACATAACCATATTCTTCTTTATCCATGACTACCTCTTTTCTAAAAAGAAAGGTTTTATGCTAAAATTTCTTTGATATCTTTTATTAATTTGTCTGTGTGTTCTACTTTTTTATATAATATTGTTTTTATTAATTCTTCATTTTGAGGCATAATATTTACTAATTCTATAACTGTTTTTTCATCTAAGCCTAATTCAGTTAATTGTTTTATTTTTTCTTTTGTTACTCCTTTTTTAGTTACTTTTAAAAGATATTCTTTCGTTTGTTGAACTTCAAAAGGTAATTCTTTATCTCTAGATTTAAAGTTTTCTGCAATGTCATTTAAATATTTGTTAGCATCAGAATTGTTTATTATTTGTGTACCTTTTATTTTGTTAGCAATCAAAATACCACCTATTTAATTGATTTTATGTGTGCTGGGCCCACTAAAACTTGTTTCTTTTCGTTAGGCACATCTACTAAGTAGCTTCTACCTCTTTTTTCAGCAACTATTGCTACTTTTCCTACAAATCTTCTAAAAGGTAAACCTTCGTGGTATCGTCCATTTGGTTTAATTACAACTTTATCCCCAACTTCATAATCTGTTAAAAGTTTTTCTAAAGTTAATTTTGTTCCTCTAAATAAATATCTTGTATTTGCTCTCTTACCCTTAGGTTTCTTATTAGTCATTAAATCACCTTAATATAAAAATAACTCGTCTAAATAGCTTTTAGATATAATATAATTATATAGTTATATTTATAAAGCTAACTAGATTTTAATTATAAATAATGTTAACTAAAATTAAAAAATATGCTAATTTTGATAAATTCTCAGTTTGTTTGATTATAATTAGTTTAATTGTTATTTTGATCTTTAAATTGATGTTTATTTCAAACTTTATGTTAATAATTTCAACATTTTTATATGAGTTTGCAATATTTGCTTTTATTTTAAGTGTTACTTTGTTGATTAACTCTAATAATAAACGTTTTGCAAGAATTTTCTTTTTTATTAGCTATATTTTAAATATGTTATTGTTTGTTTTATGGTCTTATTTTTTAGATTTAATTGTAGGTCGGAAGGTATCAATTTATTCTATAAATTTAGATGTAGTATCTTTTGTTATCTCAAAAATAATTAATTTAAAATATATTTTTCTTATTTTATTTGGGATAATTATTTTATTTTTAGTTTGTATTTTTATAAGTAAGTATTTTTTTAAACTAAAACGAAGAATCTTAATTATATTGTTATTTGGGAGTTTATTCTTAGGTTTATTTACTCCAATTGTATTCCAAGACAATTTTGATAATTTTTATAACAACAGTTTTAATTTATTTTTTCAAAAAGTTTCAAATAATAATCAAAAATATGATTTAAATTATAATTGTAATTTAAATATAGATTTTTTAGAAAAAAAGAATTATCCTGATTTAAATCTAGATAGTAAATATTCTAAGATTGTGGTGTTTGTAATGGAAGAGGTTTTGTTTGATAATTTTTATAAATATCAAAAGAAAATTCAAAAAGAATATAATTTTTATGAACAAAATAAACTGAATTCCCATTATTATTTTAATTATTATACTAATAATCAAGATAGTACTACCTCAATAATTTCTATGATCTCTTCCAAGTTCATTCCAAATGAAGCTTATATTTATAATGAATCCTATAGCTTGTGCGCACATAATTTATATTTTGATTATGATTTAGTAGACCTTTTTAATGATTATAATTATTATACTGTATTTTATGTTTCATCTATACAACCTGGTTGTGAATTAACTAAATATAGTTGGAAAAATATTGTTGACATAAGTGGCAGATTTGAGGATTTAAAAAAAACAAATATGTGTTTTAATCCATTTCCATACGATACAGCTTGTGAAGATAAAGTATTATTAAATAAATTAATTCAAGATTTAAATAAAGAAAAAGTATTTATAATGCAAGAATTTATTTTTGGGCATAATAATTTATACCAAAAAACAAGTAAAAAATCGAAAACAGAATATTATAATGAATATTTCTACGAGTTTTATCAAAAAATTTTAGAAAATAATTGGGAAGATGATTTATTAATAATTTTAGTTTCTGATCATGGTAATAAAGGAATTCAAGCATATTCTAATTTACAAGGGTATAATATTCCTTTAATATTCGTTGCTAATGATTTGAATTATTTGGAAAATTATGATTTACTTTCGCATTTAGATTTTAAAGATATTTTATTAAAATATAATTTTAATATAGACTTTAATCCTAGTAAAGAATTCTTTATTGTGGGGCCAACTGCAAGTAATGTTTTTGGATATGTAAATAATGTTTTTTGGAATATTTTTAAAAAAGAATTAAATTATGTTAGTTTAATTAATGGCAATGTTTTGGATTTGCAAGAAGAATTAAATTGTTTTTTATATTATCAAAGAGAATTTAATAAGGGTATAACCATGCCTTAGTGTTAGGTTTTTATAAATTAATATGTCTTATTATATTTAGAGTTTTATGATTTTAAATTATCTATTAATA
>CAZQQS010000009.1:0-4362 GCA_964595665.1 uncultured archaeon
ATTTTGATTGTTATTCTAATGATGATGGAATTTGTAATTCTTCAGAATATGATTTTGGTTTGGGTGCTTATGAAATAGATGGGGATTTAGGAATATATGATTATGCTCCGTTAGTTAGAAATTCAGACATACCTTATATTTCGGTAGGTTGTGGTGCTATAACTTCAACAAATTATTCTATAACTGCCGACATTAATAATGATCATTTTAATACTGGGATTTGTTTATATTTGGATTTTACTGAATTGCAAAATTCTGTAACTATAGATTGTGGTGGCAATTCAATTAATGCCTCAGTAGATGGTTTATTTTTTGATATGAATAGTAATATTGCAAATAATATTATATTTGAGAATTGTGATTTAAATTTTTCTGGGTCTTTATCAGGTTTTGAGTTGGAAAATATTGCACAATTTACTTTAAAAGATTCAAATCTCTTTTTATACGATACAGCAAATGCTTTTGAATTAAAAGGGACTTTAAATGATTTTAATTTTGTAATGGATAATTCTTATATTGAAACTAATGGTACTGATGATTTTCCTAATAGCATTTATGCTTTATTTAATTTAGAAGATGTTAATATTAATTCTATACATTTTTTAGATTTAAATATTTTTATGAATGCTTTGAATAGCATATTTATTTATTCCTCTGGGGAAACAGATTTAAATTATATCTATTTTATTAATTCTTCAATAAATATAAATAAAGGTATCTTTTCATATTTCTTAAATAATGCCTCAAATATAGATGTGAATTTTTCTGGTTTAAATATTACTAAAGATAATGGTTATTTTATAGGTATAGGAAATAATTATGTGGGATCATTAATAGTGCATGATTTAATTTTAGAAGATAATAATTTATTTACTATAATTAATAGTGCTAATTTAGATTTAAACATATATAATTCTATAATTACGTGTGATTCTTTAATAAGTGTAAGTCCTACAGCTACAGTTAATGCATTAATTTATAATAATAAATTTATTGATGATGATAATACAAATAGTTTTATTTATGCTAATGAAAATTCTCATTTTGATTTTAATATAGGTTTACAAAATAATTCTAGTTTGAGACAATTTTTATTAATTGATGATTCATTTAAAATTGGGGGTATTATTGGGTTAATTCTTCAAATGTAAATTATGCTTCTGGAAATAATGATGGCATAGGTGATGCATTAACTATATTGGGTACAGATGAAAATTATATTGATAATAATCCTTTAGTTTTAGATGGCACTATAATTTCAGGGTGTATGGATCTAAATACTGATTATTATAATAAAACATTAATATTAACACAGAATATTTCTGGTTGGTCAGGAAGTTGTTTTAATTTATTAGATGGTAATGCAGATTATAATTTAACAATAAATTTTAATGATTATAATATTGATTATAATTCTAGCCAATCATATCTTTTTGATACAAATGGATTTGCTTTAAACACAATCACTTTTAGAAATGGTGATTTTAATACAAAATCGATATTAAATTTAGATTCTAATGTTAATTATATTAATATTTTAAATTCAACAATTAATTTTCTTCCAGAAGGTTTTATAAGAGTGATTTATAGTGATGAAAATTTAGATGCTTTGGATCTAAACTTAGATTTTGAAAATACCATCATAAATTATTCTAGTCCTACAGATTATTTATTTAAATTTAATAAATTAAATAGTTTAAGTATAAATAATTTAGAAAGTACATCTCAAGCATTAATTTATTCTAATTATTTAACGGAGTTAAATATTTTTAATTCTGACTTAACATTTGATGAGAGATTATTATTAGATTTAAATAATGCTAATATTATTTCTGAATTAAATGTAGATTTTGAGAATACATCCATTTCAGGTAATGCAGAATTATTTAGATTTGGAGATGTAAATAATATCAATTTTTATAACTTTTCTGCAAACAATGTTGTGCCGGGAACTACAAATCCAATATTATTTAATGCCTCAAATATAATTTCATTAACCTTTTATAATTTAGTATTGGATTTGAATTTTGATAATTCTGAAAGAAAAGCTTTTATTGTTTTGGAAAATAATACAAACATTGAAAATATATTATTAAGGACAATCAATTCAGGGTATATTGATTTAAATTTAATTAATGGTAGTTTTATTTCAATAATTAATAGTAATTTAATTAATCTAAATTTTTCTGCAGGTTCTGATTTTCAAAGTGTATTGTTAGATAATTCAAATTTAATTGATTTCAATAATGTTTTTTTAAATTCATTTACTTTGAATGGTATATTAAATGTTAATCTAGATGAAAATTCAAAGATTTTGAATGTGTTTGATTCTAATATATCTCAAATAAATATTTTTGATTTAAATATTAGTGGTGATGGAACTCCTTTTTATTTTGAAAGTGTTCAAGGGGATTTAGATTTAAATGTTTTTCAATCAAATGAATCAGTTTTTAATTTGAATTATGATTTAATAGATTTTAATAATTGTGATTTGAATAATGTAAATATTTATTCTATCGAAGGATATGTTGATGGCAATTTATTTAATTTTATTGATTCAAACATAAATAATTTTATTATGCAATTTTCTAAAGTGAATTTAGGTACATTTATTAATTCTATAAATTCAGATGTAAATGTTTTTATTGCTAATAATGTATTTTTTGATGCAAATATTTTAGATTCTACAAAATATTGGTTATTTGCAGATTCTGAATCTGATTTGGATCTAAATTTTAATATTGATTACGCATCAAATTCTTTAATAAGATCTCAAATTCCTATTGAAGTTAATTATAGAGATTATTATTCTACTATTGGTGGTAATTTTTGGTTTGCAGAAGATATTTTAAATTCAAGTATTGCTGCAAATTTGGCTTATGAGGATATTTATTCAGGAGCAAACCAAAATATAAGTGGTTCTGATGGTATAAATGATTCTAGATTTTTGATTTTAGGTTTAATTGCTAGTTTGCCAGAAAATTTTTATGATAATTATCCTTTGATAAAATATAATCAATCAGGTGAACAAACAAATAATGGGGGAAGTGGAGGTTCATCGAGAACATATTACGATTATAGATTAAATATTTCTTCTCCATCAAATTATTTTACTGAGAATAATTTAATTATACCTTATAAATTGAGTAAGGTAGGTAGTGGAGAAGTTGAATCTGGGAATATATCTGTATATGTAATTAATGGTGGTATGCGAACTTTAATAACTACTTATGAGTTATCTGAATCTAATTTTAAATCTGGAAATATTTTATTAGATTTATCTAATTTTAATGATTTATACGAAATAGTAGATGATTTAGGGTTTTTAACTTTAGAATTAATTTTGAATGTTGTAGGCGATAAAAGTACTTCGAATAATTCTGCATCAATAAAAATTTTAGTAAATCATTTAGATGCAAGTATATCTAATATAAGTTTGAATAATTCTCAGATTATTAATAGATTTAATTATGATATAGAATTAAATCATAGTTTAAATTTTGATTTAGATTATTCATCAATAAATAAATCTAATAATATTGTAATTAAAGTAAAGAATAATGGTAAAGAAATATATTCTGAAAATTTAAATTTAGGTTTAAGTTCTGGTAAAATTAAAGATAAAAAATCAATTGTTTTTGATTTATCTTTAGATAAATTATTTTCATCATCTGAAATAAGAAAGTTAATTAAAGATTTAGGTGCTGATGAGAATATTATTCAAAGAATAAGTACCTCAGATTATTATTTAGATGCTTTTGAAGATGTAATAATTTTTAGTTCTGAGTCATCAAATTTAGAAATATCCTTATCTGGAGATAATTTAGAATTTAATAATAAATTAGATTTTATTATAGAATATAATTATTTTGGGGATTCTAAAGATTTTGTAGAAGAATCTATTGATGATTTGGATGATGTTGGTAATGGTTTAGGTGGTGGTTCTGGAACTGATAATGCGGTGGATAAAAGTAAATCTAAGGAGAATATATATTTTGTAAAATACAAACAAAATATTGGTTTAGGCGAAACACAAGAAATATTTGTATATGATGAAAATAATGTGCCTTTAACGAATTTATCTGTAAATTTAAATGATGAATTAGGAAAACAATATCATATAAGTACTGATGAAAATGGTTTGGCATTATTTGAACCAGAATCAATAGGAGAATATACTTTCAAAGTACCTTACCCAGACAATAAATTAATGGGCAGATTTAAAGTATTAGATGATTATGTAAGTTCAGAAAATGATTTTGTAGAAATATCTAATATTTTATTTTCGGAAGAAAAAGTAAATGATACTAATAAACTAAAGATAATAATAATTGTGGTTTTATCAGTTATAATGGCCTTAAT
>CAZQQS010000009.1:4372-14186 GCA_964595665.1 uncultured archaeon
CTTAATTATAGGCTTAATATTATATTTTATATTTAGGCCTAAAAAGGAGTTAGATTTTATCACTATAATTCCTAATAATAGCTCAAATAATTCTGATAGTCCTAGTATAGATCAAATATTTAAACAGATATAATTGTATTTGTATTATTTTATCTAATATATGTTGGTTTAGCTTCATTTTCAGTTATTTTTGAGCTTTCTGCAACTTGTTTTAATTCTTTAACAACTTGTTTAAAAGCTTTAGATATTTTTTCAGCTTCTTGTTCTATTTCTTTCATATCAAATTTGAATTTAAAATATTTTTGTACAAATAATAATGTTTTTTTAGCACTTTCAAAATCACCATATATTTTTGCAGACGTTTCGCTTAACAAACAAGCACTAGGTATATTTAATTGTTCACACTCTATTAATATTAATCCTGCAATTCCAGAAATAGTGGTATTTTCTGAAACTACTTTAATATATTTAGTTAGTTCTGAATCCTTATAATATTTATTTTTTGCAAAATGAATTTCTGGATTCTTAGTAATTCTACTATCTCCTAAATTCATGCCTGCAAAAGAATAAACTTCTTTAGCATTAATTCTTTTTAAAAATTGAGCAATTTCTTTTGCAAATATATAATGATGTGGAAAAGAATTTATAGAATCTAAATTAGGTTGGAAATCTCCACCAATAAAAATATAATCTTGAGTTTTAGATTTGTATAAATGAATTTCATTTTGAGAGATTTTTGCCAAACCTTTCTTATCTATAAAAACCATTGGTGGAAAAAAATCTCCAGATATTTTTCCAATTTCTTTAGCTTTCAATTTGTTTGTTAAAGTATCTAAAACTATTTTTCCAACTAATCCCAAACCTGGTAAACCAATAAATACTATTGGGTTTTTAATATTTTTAGTTTGGCAAGTTATTTCCATACTCTCACTTTTCTCTTTTTATATCTATAGTTCCTAATTTAGAGAAATATTTTTGTAAATAGTCATTAATGGTTGCAAAATATTTTTCAATTGTTTTATAATCTTTAGCTTCAGTTTTAACCATATATTTACCATTACCTTGGTATTTTATTGTACTAATAACATTTTTATCTTTTGGTAAATCTTTAAATCCTTTTTTAATCAAATTTAATCCGTCTTCTTTTTGGGTTTCAATTTTAACAATTTGAATAATGCTTTTATCATTAATTGTAACATTTTTATCAATTATATCAAATAAAACTTCTCTATATTCTTTAGGAATATCTTCAAAGAAATCTTTTCCATTTCTTTTTAATTCTTGGAAACCTTCTAATACTGTATTGTATTTTGTTAAAATTGGTTCTGTAATTTTATCCCAGATTTTATCTAAATCTAAATTTAATTCTTTTGCAACTAAACTTAATAATTGTTGAACTCTTTTTGTTTGTCTCCATTCAGATAATCTTTGTTCTTCTTTAGCTTTTGGCACCATTGCAAAAGATAAGTTAACTTGGTTTTTTTCAAAATTAATATATATTACTTTTGCAACTCTAATTTGATTATTTTTTACAAAGTTTCTAATATTTTTAACCCAACGAGCAGCAACTTGTCCCAAAGGTATAAACCCTTTTTGTCCAGGGTATTCTTCTAATTTAACTTCTACACCATAATCTAATATTTTTTCAACAGTACAAACAACAAACTCGTCTCTTTCAGGTAAATTCATATAATCACTTTATTTCTTTTCCAATCTCTTTTTTAATAAATATTTTTGCTATAGACTCTATTAATTCAATTTCAGAATCTTTTTCATAAGGGCCATATTCTTTCATATCTGTTCCAATAAATTTTGGAACATCTTGTAATATCTTTAGTTTTACAACTTTTTTAGATATTTCTTCTATTTGGTCTTCAAAAGAACCTTTTACTAACATTTGATAACTATGTAAAATATTTATTAATTTATAATAAATTTTTTGTTCTTCTAAAATCATATTTTTAATGTCATCTTCATTTGTTTTTATTTTCAATATTGCTTTATTTATAATTTTTTTCTCTCGCCAAGAAACTATATCTAATAACATATTTTTCATATTTTGTATTTTTCTAATAACTGAATCATCAAGATTTTTTTTCATATCTTGTAATTTTGTTTTTTCTTCTTCGATAAATTCAGGAATTTCACTAAAAAAGTCATTATCGATTTTTACTAATTCTGTAGAATCTTTTTCTTGTCTATGAATACTTCTAATAAGTTCATAAGATAATTTCATTTCCAGCACCCTTTGCAAGCAAATATAGGCCAATTTCATAAGGTAGTTCGACAATTTCATTGTCGTAAGGGCCATAATATTCCTTATTTAATAATAACTTTGGAACTTTTTTTAAATGAATCTTTATGGTTTTTTCATTTGAAGGCAATTTAGCATCCCTAAATGGGGAGAAATCATCCAATTTATCCAAATCTATGTCTTTGGCTAATAACATTGCTCCTCCATGAATAGTATTGGGAACTCTTAAGATTTTGTAAATGTCTATTGTTGTTTGCCTATCAATATACAATTTTTGTTTTTCTTTTATTGATTCTAAAGCAAAATACCATAAGTCTTCTGAATTGGCTTTTAATTTATAAAACTCATTTTTGTCTAAAAGTTCTAATATAGCCAATTTATTTTTTATTAATTTATTAAATACAATTTTAGAGGTATCTTCTGGAAAATACTCTTCTAATTTTTGAATCTCTGAATTATTAATTATTGTTTTTACCAAATTCAAATATTTTATTCCTTTACCATAGTTTAATCCTGTGTAAACTAAACTACCTTTATTATTTTCTACAAATCCTAATTCTTTAAAATTTAATCCTGCTTCAGAAACATAATCTATTAATTCTAATCTTTCATTTTTTTTCAAGTGTTTTATTTTATTTGAAGAAATATAAACATGATATCCTTTATGTCCAGAGAAATTAATTTGTAATTCTTCTTCTGTAAATCCTAATTCATCTATTAATATTTTAATTAATCTTTTTGTTTGTTTTTTTGTTGCATTTAAACATTGGTCACAAACCCACTCACTTAATTTAGTTTTCATATTACATTCTGGGCATTTCATTATATGACCTTTTCCTTCCGCACCACATTTTTCGCAATACCAAGAATCATGTATTTTCTTACAAGCTGTAGGAATATCGTCAGCATCAAATTCAAACATAAAATCGCTTTCCAACATATTTTTTGCAGTAGTTGGGGATGCATCTGGGAATTCATATTTTCCAATTGATTTTGATAAATAAAAAGGAATCTTATTTCTTAAAAAATCGTTTAAATCATAATTGTCTTTAAATTGAATATTTCGATTAGCAATTTTTTTGTTGTAAACTCCATATCCAAATTCATATTTTTCTATATCCTTAAGTTCTATAAAGGTTTTAGTATAATAGTCCTTTATTTTAGAGGTTAAATATTCCTCTGCTTTAATAATCATATAGAAATAGGAAAGAATATATATAAATAAGTTATCAATATATCATGTCAAAAACTAAAATAATTGCAACTTTGGGGCCTTCAAGTAGTTCTTTGGAAATAATTGAAAAGCTTATTAAAAATGGAGCAGATATTTTTAGAATTAATACTAAATATGGTTCAGAAGAAGAATATTTGCAATTAATTGATAGTATTAATTTGGCAAAGAAAAAATTGAATAAAAAAACTAAAATTCTTTTTGATATTAAAAATCAAAAATTAATTCCATTTTTGCGAGAAATAAAATTTGATTATTTGGCTGTTGCATTTGCAGAATCAAAACAACAAATTAATGCAATTAAAAAAAAGTTAAAAAATGATAAAATTAAAATTATTTCTAAGATTGAGACTAAGAAAGGTTTTAAGAATTTAAGCGAATTAATTAATTGTTCTTTTGGCATTATGGTTGCCAGAGGCGATTTAGGTAAAAATGTTCCGTTACAAAAATTGCCAATTTATCAAAAAGAAATTATTTCTATTTGCAATAAGAAAAATGTTTTTGTTATTACTGCTACAGAAATGCTTTTGTCAATGCAATTTAATAAATTGCCTACAAAAGCAGAAGTTACAGATGTTGCAAATGCTGTTTTAGATGGTTCCAATGCAATAATGCTTTCTGAAGAAACTACTATTGGTAAATATCCTGAATTGGCAGTTAAATTTATGGATAAAATTATTTTAGAAATTGAAAAATGGAATAAAAAATTTAATTGTCTGGAATGAAAAACTTAATTATAAATAATGCAATTCCCACAATCAAAAATATAACTCCATAAGTTAATAATGTATTAGTAAAATTTGAAAGTATAGTAGTAATTAAAGAACCAAATTCTGGAAGTTTTTCTAAAATTAAATTATTTAAAGTATATTTTGTAACAAAAGTAAATATTATTATTGGGATTGTTGCAATTATTAAATTTGTAGATAGCCAAGAAACTATTTCTTTTGGATTTCTTGAGAATATACTTACTATTCCGATTAAAAGGATCGCTAAGATTAATCCAAGTATTCCTATTAATCGTCCAATACTGTAACTTGATTTTAATTTATTTAAAGTTTCGGATAAATTACTTTGAAAAGAATTTAATAATAAATTTGATTCCATGGTATTTCCAGAAACATTTATATCTAATCGTTTATCTTTTATAAAATCTATACTCTGAGAGACGTATATTTTTATGCTCAAAATAATGTCTTCTTTTACCATTGTGTTTAAGTCTATTGGAACATCTTCAAAAAGGTTTTCTGAATAATTATCTACTAATGTTTGATATGGTTCAGCAACAATTAAAGTATTATCTAAAACTAACCAAGTTAATGCTGTAGAAAATCCTACTATAAAAAAGAACCCAAATATTGCAAACAAAAACTTTTTTAAGAAATTCATAAAATATGTATAACAGGCAAATATTTAAACTTTACATTGTTTTATACTTATGAATAAAATAAGTAGAATAATTACAGGATTAGTATTTATACTTGGCAGTTTAGCATTAATAATTTATTCTTTTTTAAGTGCAAAAATTGATTATGTCTCAATAGTTTTTGGTTTTGGCATATTAATTTTAGGACTGTTTATATTTTTTAACAAAGATGAAGATAAAATTGAAAAAGCAAAAGGGTGAAATTATGTTATTGGCAACTATAGATGAAATACCTGGGAAAAAAATTGATAAGATTTTGGGTGTAGTAAAAGGAAGTACTGTAAGATCAAGAAATGTTGGTCGAGATATTGGTGCGAGTTTTAAAAGTATTATTGGTGGAGAAATTAAAACTTATACTGAAATGACTATTGATGCGAGAGAAGAGGCATTTAATAGAATGATAAATGAAGCTGTTAAATTAAAAGCAGATGCTATTGTAGGTATAAAATTTAATACTTCTATGGTAATGCAAGGTGCATCAGAAATGTTAGCTTATGGCACAGCAGTAAAACTAAAGAAGTGATATTTTGGAATACGAAAATTTAATTGTTTTTGAAGGCTTAAATGGTTCTGGCAAAGCTACTCAAACAAAATTATTAGTAGATTATTTAAAAGTTAAAAATAAAGCTGTAGAAACAATTGAATTTCCAATTTATGATTCAGTTATTGGTAAATTAATAAAAGAATATTTAAGTGAGAAAAAAACACAAGATACTTATTTTATATCTTTGATGTATGAATTAGATCGATTTCAAGTTAGAACAAAGATGTTAGATGTTTTAAATTCAGGTAAATTTTTAGTTTTAGATAGATATTTTTATTCCAATTTAACGTTTCAAAAAGTTTTATCTAATGATGATGATTTTATGCCTTGGATTGAGAATGTTCAAAAACCTTTGCCCAAACCCAAATATAAAATTTATTTAAAAATGCCATTAGAATATACTATTGAAAACATGAAAAATAAAAATAAAGATTGGCATGAACAAGATTTAGAATTTATGCAAAAAGTTTATGATGAATATATTGCATTAACAAAAGATTGGATAGTAATTGAGTGTGTCAAAGAAAACAAATTAAGGGCTATTGAAGATATACATAACGAAATAGTTATGCGATTAAAACTATAAATAGTTTTATATAAACTTTTATTCAAATAATTAATATGGCATATGATTTCATATTCTTTACTGTTCAAAATCCACTTTATCTATGGTTGTTTTTTGCAATTGTGGTTATAGGGTTTATTTTGTATAAAGATAATTTGAAATTAAGCAATTTAACTGATGATAAGTTAAAACTATTTTTGTATATTCTTTTAATTATACTTTTATTTTACGTTTTTATTTATATGTAAGCTAGCTTTATAAATTTAATATACTTTATTAATACAATTAGGTGTATTAATGGATCCAATTATTGTTTTAATTTTAATTAGTTTAATTATTTTATTAGGGGCTGTTGGAGAATTCTTTTTTCGAAAGACTGGTATTCCAGATGTTTTATGGCTTTTAGTTTTTGGTTTTGTTATTGGACAATTTACTAATTTAGATAGTAGTTTAGCAATTATGGATTTAATTCCAATATTTATTGCATTAACTTTAGTAATCATTTTATTTGATGGTGGCTTAAATCTAAAATTAGGAAGTTTAGTTAAGAATTCTGCTTTGGGTTCAGGTATAGCAATATTGTACTTTTTAATTTGTACTGCATTTGTTTTTTGTGTTACTTTCTTGTTACATTTTATAGGTGTATTTCCAGAATGGAGTATTTGGACTGGTTTAGTTTTGGGTATGATTTTAGGGGGCACAAGTTCAATAATAGTTATGCCTTTAGTTAATTTGGCTAAATTGGAAGATAAAATTAAAGATGTTTTAAGTGTTGAATCTGCTTTTACTGATGCCTTGTGTATTGTTGGAGTATTAACAGTTATAGATTATTTAACTAATCCTGGAACGGATTTATTAATGATTTTTAAAAATATAGTTGGAAGTATTTCTATAGGTTTGTTAGTAGGTTTATTAATTGGATTAATTTGGATTTATTTTTTGAAAAAATTATCTTCAGAAGAATCTTTAATTCAATATTTTTATGTTTTTACTTTGTCTTTAGTTATTTTCTTATATGTGTTTGTAGATTTTTTTGGTGGGGCATCGGCTATTGCTGTATTTGCTTTTGGTTTGGTTTTAGGTTCAGGCGTATTATTAAACAAGATATTCAAAACAAATTTTTATTCTTTGGACAAAGATATTGTTGTAATTAACAAGCAATTAGCATTTTTAATTAAGAGTTTCTTTTTTGTATTGATAGGTATGTTGTTTGTATTTATAGTAAAATCATTTATTGTTGCTTTAATTTTAGCTTTGTTTTTGTTTATTGCAAGATATTTGGTAATGAATACTTTTTCACAAACAAGATCTTTAGAATCTTCGCAAAAGAACTTATTATATTTATTTGCACCAAGGGGTTTGGCAGCAGGATTATTAGCAATTTCTGTTACTCAATTAAATGTAATTCCTGGATCTTCAGAATTTAAAAATATAGTTTTTAGCGTTATAATTATTACTGTTATTGTATCTACAATTGCGCTTTTAATTTACAGATTTAAAAATAAAGAAATAGTTAAAAATGATGTTAAGAGTGATAATAAGAAAATAATCTCAAAAAAACCAATTTCTAAAAAAGTGGCTAAAAAATCGTAAAATAGTTAGTATTCTTCTTCAGTTTCCAAATCTTCAATTATTGGCACATCTAAATTCTCAGTAAATCTTTGAATTATGCTTATTTCTAATTTTAAAGCATCAAATTTAAATTTACTTATTTCATTTAAATGTTTTTTAGTTGTTTTTTCATATTTTATTTTTTTAGGTTTAGAATTAATAATTTTCTTTGGTTTTGTTAATTTAGTGTTTTTTTCAGTTTTAACCTTGCTTTTTTTAGTTTTAATAATTTTACTTTCTTTAACCATAATAATTGTAATAATAAAATATTTATAAATCAGTTCTATCTTTAATTATTTGAATTAATTTTAGAGATTACTTTATAAATCTTTTATTATAATATATATAACTGAAATGAGGGGTATTTATGAATTATAATAATTTTTCAATTAAAGTAGTAAGTTTTTTATCAATTTTTTTATTAAGTTTTTTGTTTTTGGGTTTCGTTAATGCTGAAACTGTTAAAATAAAATATTATTCTATTGCTTCTGGTAATATTGATTCTATTTATTGTTTTGATTCTAAACCTAAATTTGATGGTCATGCATTAAGTACTCCTGATTTGGTTAGACAAACTATGCCTAGTCCATACAATAGGCAATATTGTTATTATAGACATTGGGCTAATATTGCTGTGGATTATAAATTAGAATTATTACCAAATAAAATTTCTGAAAGTTATATTAAAGAAGGAGAAATAAAGAATCCTGGAATTAATTATTATGTTGATGAAGTATTTACTACTTTAAAATTAACTTCTGGACCTACTACTAATTTAGGTGCATATCCTGTTAATTGGTATAAGGGGAAATATAGCACTTATGGTGTAATAAATTCAAATGGTGTTGAAAAATTAGTTTTAGATGTTAGTTTATATCCTAAATATACTACTGAGTTAGTTAGAAAAAAATCTATTTTGCCAACAGGTGCAAAATATTTTGTATATGCTCATTCTGGAAGTAGGGCGTATAATATTTATGACTCAAAAGGTACATTTTTGGGAATTTATTCTATAGGTAATGGTGAAGGCACTGAAGACGATACTTTTAATGAAGCTTCATATTCTGTAAAAGAATTACCTTTGGTTTCAGGTCAAACTCCAGTTCAAGAGCCTGTTAAAGTTGTTGGTGCTGATACACAACAAATTGTTCCAGAAGATGAATCTGTTCAAGAAGCTGATGTTTCAGTACAACCCGCAGCTATAATGTCTGTTTCTGAAGATGGTATTACGAAAGGCGTATCTTTAGGTTTAGGGCAAACTGAATGTGATTATGTTACAAATTTAACTAATTTTAATGTTTTAAATTATGATGTAATTTCTAAAAATGTTGGTTCTGCAGCATCAATTAATTTTCCTTTAGCTGATTCTAAAAATATTACAATAAATCTTAAAGGGGAAAAAAGTGTTTTGTTTAATGGATTATCAAAATGTTATTTAAAAGACATAGGTAAAGTTTATGTTGTTGAAGGTTATTATTTTAAATACAATACAATTGAAGAAATATTATTTTACAAATCTAAATTAGATACTACTTGTTTAGCACAAAAATTAAATTTAGTTAAAAAAGAAGAATCTAAAATTGCTTATTGTGTAAATACAACTTGTTCTATATTAAATTCTGTAAATGTTTCCAAAATAAATCAATCGGAAATTGAAGGTTTAGAAAAATTTATGTGTTATTCTCAAGATTTAAAAGAAGCTGAGTTTATTGGAAATAGAACAATTGTTTTTTCAGAAGATGTAAAAAATTATGTTTGGGATGAAACAAAAACCAAATATGTATTTAATGCAAATTTTATTAATCAAGATGTTGTTTCAGAGGTAGATTCAGAAGAAGAGGTTATGAATTTAACTATAGCGCCAGGTCAAACTATACCCATAATTTTAAGAACTGTTGATTTTAATGTTGATTATAGTAAAGCTAAAGAATATGGTTTAATTTATCCTTTAGTTGAAGGAGCTAGTGTTTGGAGAGTTTTGTATAATGCTGATCCATCAGTTAATGCTATAGGATATTTTTGGCCAGAAAAAGAATGTGTAGAAGAAGAAGCAAATTCAATTTGGTATTCAAAAAATATTAATATGAAAAATCATTCCGAATTTGATGGTGAAAATAAAGTAGTTGGATTAGTATTTTCTGACTGTGGTCAAATAAATGGTAGATGGGCTCAAAATAGTATTT
>CAZQQS010000009.1:14196-20168 GCA_964595665.1 uncultured archaeon
AAAAATAATTTTTGGAGAGTTTTGTATAATGCTGATCCAAAAATTAATACTGTAGGATATTTTTGGCCAGAAAAAAATTGTGTTGAATCTGAACCAAATTCAATATGGTATTCAGAAAATATTGATATGAAGAATTATCCTGAATTTAATAATGATAATAAATTAGGTTTAAATTTTTCTGACTGTGGTCAAATAAATGGTAGATGGGCTCAAAATAGTATTTCAAGAGAAATGAGGAAAATATTAAAGACAACTTATCCAAATGCAGAAAAGTATGGTATATACTTTTTGTATAACGTAGCTGATAATAGTACTATAGCTAAAAAAAATCCTGAATTAAAAGGAAAACAAATTGTTTTAGTAGCAAGTTATGGTCGTGTATTTGATAATGTATTTTATTATGTTGTAGAGCCAAAAGTTCAAAAAGATGTTGAACAAGAAACTGTTTTAAATGATTTTGAAAACATTTCAGATTCGGATAAAGAAAAATTTTGTGGTTCTAAATCATCTGAATATAAAGAAATAAGTTATTATAATTTTCCATTTATTAATTTTTCTTATAATTTGGAATACATAGATTGTAGTGTTTACAATAATTTTAGTGGAGAATTTTGTGATGCAGAACAATTAGCAAAATATATTGAAAAAAGTTCTTTTGGAGAATATACCTTAGAAAAATTGAACAATATATTTTCTGAATTAGATTATATTAATTTAAAATTAGGAAATGTTACTAAAAAATATTTGGCAAAAGATAAAATACCTTTATCTGTTAGCCAGAAATCAGTTCCTTTTGCCACAGATGAGAACTTATTCTCTGAAGATTTATTTATTGTTTTAAATAAAGCATGTCCTTCAGAGATTTTAAATAAAAGTGCATATTTAGATAATATTGAAAAATGTTATATTCCTTATAAAGCTATACCAGATATAAACAAATCAGGTTTAACAGAATATCATTTTGAATATTTAATGGGTTATAAAGAATTGGAAACAGTTGATAAAAATTTTGCAGCAGTTTATGATTATCCTGAATTATATTATATGCTTTTAGCAATTGGAGAAGATCCTCGTAATTATGGTTTAGATTTAGTATATTTAAAGCCTGATACTTATAATTATGAAAGTGGAGTTCTTACAAATTCAACTATTCCAAATTTAAATTTAACAATTTATAATTCAAAAGAGAAAGTAGAATCTATATTAAAACCAAATATTTATTTGTTGGTAGTTGATAAAAAAGATTCAACAAATATTTCTGGATTTTTGAATTTCTTTGAGAAATATACTTTGAGTAAATATTTCTTAAATGTTTTAGAGAGTCCTGAAAATAGTTTATTATATTTGACTTTTAATCCAAGTTATACTTTAGATACTAGCTTATCAAATATAGTTGTAAAGGTATTTGAGAATAAACCACAATTAACTCTTATAAGTTCATCAAATCCAAAATATAATTTTACGTTTGATAATGCTGTTGGAGAAGTTAAGATTTCTTTTAAAGAAGATAAATTTTATTTTAACTTACCAAAAGATACTAATAAAGATACATTTTACTTGGAAGAATTTTTGCCAGGTATGAACAAGAAAGAGATTTATTGTTATCATTTGGATGATGATAATTCAACAATTTTAGGTAAAAAATATTCTAATAAAGAATTATTAGATTTTGTTACAGCTGAAAAAATTGGTGATACTTCGCAAGTAAAACAAGAATCTAATTTAGAGAATTCATTTGATTTTTCTGGCGAAATAGTAGCTGCTAAATTACTAATTTCTAATTTAAATGAATTAATTGCATACGAACAATACAACAGAGCATTAGTTTATTTAAGTGTAAATCCAAAAAAATTAGCAAATAATGATTTAATAGTAACAAATTTTGGAAAAAATTTTGAATCTAATAGAATATTATTTAACAATACAATAAATAGAAATTTACACAAATATTTAAAGAGGCCAATTTTTGAAGAATTGTATTCTAAATCATTAAATGATGAAAAAAGAAATTATTTGTTAGCAAATTTAAATAAATTAAATTCTCCAAATTTAATGGCATATTTCCAAGCTCAAAATAATGTATTAAAAAGTAAAGAATTAGTTGCTCAAAATCCAGAACCTAAAGATTCAGAGAATAATTATAATATGCCTAATCAATTAACACCAAATCAAATAACAAGTTTAAAAGATTGTGGAATAACAGGTGAAGAATTATTTGGTACTGGCGCTCTATGTGAATCTTGTATTTATTATAAATTCAATAATACTTATTACAAATATGCTACTACTGGAAAATTAGAAACATTATCTTTAGGTGCAACTAATGATTTAGCTAAAAAAACAGATTTATTTAATAAGTGTACTTCTGAAGAAATTGCAACAATGTTAAATACAAATGTTCAACAAGAGAAAACTTATATTGTAACTATTACTGATAGTGATGAAAAATTATTTGCATTAGGATATACAAATGATGATCCAGTAATTTCAAATAATAATAAGGTAGATTGTACAAAATATCCTACAGTATGTAAAAAAGTAATTGCAATTAGAAATGGTTTGAAATATAAAGAATTTGAACATATTGGAAAAAATTGTGATTATAGTTTAGAATACATAGTTAAAAATTATGAATCTGCATTAATAGGTGGAATTTCAGATACGCCTCAAAAAAAGTGTATAAGAAATAAATCTAATGAATATTTGTTTACTATGGGCTATAATTTATTTAATGAAACAGATTTAGCAAATTTATATACTAAACAAGTAAGTCCATACATTGCGCAAAATCCTAATGGAGAGCCACAATTTAATGTAATGTATGCTGCTAGATAAAGAAAGATTTATTCTTTCTTTTATTCTATTTTTTCTATTTTTATTTTATTAATTAGAGTTTGGTTATTATATGGGTTATAGTGTTTTACATATAATTTGCCTGTAGTGTTATCAATTTTTTCTATTACAAATAGTTGGATTTTATTTTGCAAGTTTAATTCAATTATTTGATCTTCTTCAAATTCTATTGCATCATCATCTGCAAAATCATCAAAATCCATTTCTAAAGTCGGGCTTTTGGTATTTATCTTTTGTTTTAATTCAATAACATCTCCAACAATTTTTCCTTTTAACTTTTTTTCTAATTCTTTATTTATGCTCGTTTTACCATATTGCAATATTAAAGGTTGCTGTGGATAAGATTCATCCACAACTTTTCCTTTTGAATCATACAATTTATAACTTATAGTTACTATTGAATTTTTTTCAATCTTTTTTGTCATCTTTATCACTTTTAGGTTCTAATAGTAATTCTAGAGTTCCTTTGTCTGGTCTTAATAATGGGAATGCTAAAATATCTCTTATACTGTGAGAATCGGTTATTAGCATAGCTAATCTATCAATACCTATACCTAATCCACCCGTAGGGGGTAATCCAGTCTCTAATGCCTCTACAAAGTCATAATCCATATCATTTGCTTCTTCATTTCCTAATTCTTTTTGTTCAACTTGTTTCTTTAATCTTTCATATTGATCAAATGGATCATTTAACTCTGAAAATGCATTTGCTATTTCCCAAGTATTAATGAATAATTCAAATCTTTGAGTATATCTCGTATCTTTATAATTTAATTTTGCTAAAGGGGATATTTCTACTGGGTGTTGTGTAACAAATGTAGGGTTAATTAAATCTTTTTCAACATGTTTTTCAAATAAGTCAGATAAGATTTTTCCTTTACTTGAATCAAACTCTAATTCAATTCCTTCTTTTTTTGCGATTTCTTTTGCTTCTTCATCTGTTATTGTATTAAAATCATAACCTGTTGCATCTTTTACTGCTTGATACATAGAAATTCTTTTCCAAGGTCTTTTCAAGTCTATTTCTTTACCTTCATATATCAAACTATCTTTTCCAGTTGTTCTTTTGAAAGCTTCACAAATAATTTCTTCTGTTAAGTTCATTACATCTTCATAATCAGCATATGCCCAATATAATTCCATCATTGTGAATTCAGGATTGTGTTTGAAGTCTATTCCTTCATTTCTAAAATTTCTTCCAATTTCATAGATCTTTTCAAATCCACCAACAATTAATCTTTTTAAGTAGCATTCGGGAGCAATTCTCAAATACATATCTATGTCTAAAGCATTATGATGTGTTACAAATGGTTTAGCGCTTGCACCACTTAATAAACTATGTAATACGGGTGTTTCTACTTCTAAGAATCCTTTTGATGCTAAATGCATTCTAATATTCTCAATCATTTTAAATTTAGCATATAATTTGTTTCTAACTTCCATGTCTATTGCCAAATCTAAATATCTTTTTCTATACTTAATTTCTGGGTCTTCTAATCCATGCCATTTATCTGGTAAAGGCATAATATTTTTTGAAAGTATTTTAAAATTTTTCACAATTATACTTATTTCTCCAGATTTTGTTCTTGTAACATTACCTTCTATTCCTAAATAATCTCCCGTGCCAAAATATTTTATATCATCAAAGTTTTCGGCTTTATCTTGTCTTATAACAATTTGTATTTTACCAAAAAAATCATTTAAATCTAAAAAGAATAATTTGCCGTGGCCCCTAATAGACATTATTCTTCCTGCTGTTTTTACTGTTTTTTCTGATTCTTCATTTTCCTTTATACTTTCAAATTCTTGTTTAATTTTGTTAGTATCATATTCTTTATCAAATTTTTCTATTTCGTAAGGATTATATTTTTCACTTTTTAATGATTCTAATTTTTTAATTTTCTCGTTTCTTATTTCTTCTAATCGACTAGCCATAAGTTCACCTTTAAATATATATAAATAATAATGTTAGTGAAGATTTTTAAAGCAAATAGATTTTTTAGATTGATTATTAGGATATAACTTAAGATTATGGGTTAAGTTAAAATTTAGCTTTTTAATTTAATTGACATAGGTACGTGTCCTTGTACAACATAAATTAAATCTTTCATTTTTAATGTTTCTGGTTTTGCGCCAAAGCTCTTATAAAAATTAACTAAACTTGGTTTTGTATGGAATATGATTTTTACCCCTTTATTTTTAGAAACAAAATTTATTGTTTCGATAATTAGTTTTTTTGCAAATCCTAAATCTCGATTTGGATCTGTGAGTTTATTAAATTGGCCTGTATTTAATAAATCTACATGCCAAACATCATTTTTTAAAGGAGTTATAGTTAATTCTGAAATTGTTTTATTTGAATTATCGTGAATTTTAATGGTATAATTTTGAAGTTCTGGATTATAATTAATTTTGACATTATTTTTATTAGCTTCAAAGTAATCTTTTCTTTTTTGTAATTCTGCCCTTGTTAAGTCATATACTGTTTGGGCTTGTTCTTTTGTCTTTATATGCTTTTCAATTTTTCTTTTTTTTAGTTTAAATCTTATTCTTTCAGTAAGTGTGGGTTTTCTAGGCATAATATATGTTATAAAGGAACCTTTAAAAATATAATATATCCATATATATGTGCAATGATGAGGTTAACCCCTGCTGAATGATGATGATTGATAGGCGGGCTGAGCATAAAACAAATTTTTTGTTTTTTAAATGAATTAGATTTATATGTTTTTTGAAATATATTTGTATATATATAAAATTAATTGCATTGTTTAACAATGTAAGTATTGTTGCATTATCGAGCATGCGAAGATTGATGCTTGGTTTTGGGCACACAGTAGCCTTTTTTGAAAAGGGTTTGTTGCAGGGATGGCGGAGAGGTTTAACGCGCCCGCCTTGAGAGCGGGTTTCTTCACGAAGCAAGGGTTCGAATCCCTTTTCCTGCGCTATTTGAGGATTTTTAAATCCTCTGAAGCTCGAAAGGGCTTCGTGGATTTTTGGGAGGACGGCAACCTTTTTTTAAAAGGGCTCGTTCGAATCCCTTTTCCACATTTTTTCTTGATGAGGGGCCGTGGTGTAGCCTGGTCTAGCATTTAAGCTTTGGGAGCTTACGACTCCGG
>CAZQQS010000010.1:0-18695 GCA_964595665.1 uncultured archaeon
AAAAGTTTATTTTGCATGTAATAGAAAAGATGCTGCAAAAATTGGTTTTGATGATTCTGAAATCTATGACATTTTGTCTGGCAAGAAAAAAGAAAAACAATTCACTACAACACAAATTGATAGAAATGAATGTTTAATCGCATTTAAAGAATGGGCAAATAAAAAAGGAAAGAGATATTAATATTCCCAATTTCGACCCTTACTTTTTTTCTGTTTTTGTAAATCTAAAATATATTTTTTTGAATTCGGCAAAGTTTTTGCAAAGCTTAACAAAGCATCATATTCATATTGATGATGTAATGTATTTAGTACTGTAGAAGAACTCCCCTCTCTACTACCATATAAAATTCTTTCAAACACACTTTGTCTCAAAGTTAAACTTTTTATTTGCGATAATAATTCTAAATCATAAGCGTGTTGGAAACCACCATCGCCAGCACCTACAAAAGAATCACCAAATCTTTTAATTAATTCTTTTTGAAATTCTTTATCTTTACAAGCATTATACACTCTTTCAAAATGTTCAATATCTGCAGCGCCATCTAATGCCCAATCAGCATATTGGTCTCTTAATTCTTTATTTCTTATACCTTTTATTTTCTTAATACCTTGCACAGGATCTTCTAAAAAACTACTAATAAATTCATTTCTTTTATTTATTTGTTCTATTCTTACTTTTTCTGCTTCTACATATTTTCTTTGTTGTTCTGACTTTTTTGCATCTACAATTGATTTCAGTTTTTGTTCTTTTGATGTATAAATGGCACTTCTTGTTTGGTCTTTTGGAGCAATATTTACTCTAGAAGTTTTTGCTTTAGGTATTTGTTTTGGACTAGGAGGTGCACAACCAATTGGACCTAAAATTAATGAGCCCGTTACTGCTAATACTGTTGCTGCACGTTTTATTGTTCTAATTGGTTTTGGCATAATATTACTTCCTAATATATTTCTAATACTTTTCTATATCTTAATTCTTTATGATTTTTCATAAAGTTTTCTAATACTCTTTCTAATTGTTTATTTGTAATTGTTTTTTTCATTTTTGCTAAATCAAAATGTCCTCCATTTGGATCAGCTACAAAAAATTTAAAACAAAATCCTTCTATTAAATCTAATTTTGCCTCCATATTTGGCAAATCAAAAATTATATCTATTAATTGTTTTTCACTAACTACTTTTCCACGTTTATAAGCTTCAGGTAAATCTTTGTGCTCAAAAACGCGCATAGAAGTTCTGCTACTAAAATTAGTATTTCTTTTAACACATGCTGATTTAGTACATTCCCAACCTTCAGGCATTTTAGATATATGTAAATTATTATGTGCTGGAGCTAAAGATAAGCCCGCTGCCAAAGCTAATGTTGCAACTTTTATTCCAATTCTAGGTTTTGGCATAATAATCTCTCAAAAATAATTTAAAATATAAATTAATACTCAAATTTTGTTTTAATATATTCGCCCCTATAAAGTCTTTTATCTTTATACTTAGTCATGAATAATTCCAACATTTTTTGCAATCTTTCATTTTTTATTTCTTTTTTCATTTGAGGAATATCAAAATATTCTCCTTTTGCATTTACTTTAAAATACCTAAAACAAAACCCATTTAATAAATCCATTTTATCTTGTGTACGTGGAGTTTTTTTTAATAAAATTATTATGTTCTCTTCATTTACTTTTTTTCCAGCAACATAAAAGGGAGATTTATTTTTCTTTTCATAAATATTAATTGATTCGTTTAATCTTAAATTTCTTCCAACACCTTTTGAACCATAATTTACATCTGCACTCTTAGATTTATTTTCAATAATACCTACAGCTTTAGATTTTTGAAATGGTTGTGATTGTTGAGCTTTTGGAGAATTTTTGGAACTTGAATTCTTTGAAGTATAACTAGGTTCTTTAGAAACATGTGCATTTTCAGCACTTACAGCAACTACTCGCGCATTATTTGAAACGTTTTTTTGAGGTGTAGAACTATGTATATGATGTGCTCCTAACGCAATAGCTGAGGCAGTTAATCCAACAGCCACGATATTTTTTAATTTGGAAGGTTTTTTTATAGGCATAAACGATCACTAAATATTTTATTGCGTTAATATTTATAAAGAGAAAGGTTCAAATATTATTTAGTGAAATTTATGATTATATCAAAACAAACATCAGAAATTTACTCTTTTTTAAAATCAGCTTTAGACAATAATCGAAAATAATTTTCATTGATTTAGGTCCCGTTAGCACAGCGGTGGTGCGTTCGACTGTTAATCGAGAGGTCGCAGGTTCGAATCCTGCACGGGACGCTCTCTTATTCAAAAACAATTTTAAAGAGAATAGAATATGTATTGTACAATGGGGTGAAATGATGTACATAGAAAAAGTTTTTAAAGAAAAAACAATAGGAAAAGAATATGAAATAAAAGGTTGGGTCTACAGAATACGAAAAATGAAAGATAAAATATTCGTAGTTGTAAGAGATTCGTATGGAATAATTCAAGTAGTTTTTGATGCAAATTCACCCCAATTTAATGATGCTGATAAACTAAAATCTGAGTGTTCAATAATCTTAAAAGGAAAGGTAAAAGAAGAACCTAAAGCTCCTAGAGGATATGAATTAGAAGGAACAGATTTACAAATAGTTCATATAGGGGAAGACTTTCCAATACAAAAAGATTATTCAAAAGAATTTTTAGCTGATGTTAGACATTTATGGTTAAGATCTAGAAAACTAACAACTGCTTTGAAAGTTAGAGCAACTGCAATAAAAGCCATACACGAATATTTTGATTCTGAAGGCTTTTATGAATTCCAAAGTCCTATATTACAAAGTACTCAATGTGAAGGCGGTTCAGAATTATTTGAAGTAAAATATTTTGAAGAAAAAATGTTCTTAACTCAAACTTGGCAATTACCTGCAGAAGCAGGAATATTTGCTTTAGAAAAAATTTATACAGTTAGTCCAACATTTAGAGCTGAAAAATCTTTAACTTCTAGACATCTAACAGAATTTTGGATGATTGAAGCAGAAATGGCTTGGTATAAATTTGATGATATGTTAAAAACAGGTGAAGGCCTAATAAAACATATTGTAAAAAGGGTTTTGGAAGAACATAAAGATGATTTAGAAAACGTTATGGAAAGAGACACATCTAAATTATTGCCAACATTAGAAAAACCATTTCCTCGAATTACATATGATGAAGCATTAAAATTATTAAAAGAAAAATGTGATTTTGAAGTTGAGTGGGGAAAAGATTTAAGAACTTTGGAAGAAGAAAAATTAGTTGCTTTGTTTGACACACCAGTAATAGTAACGCACTATCCAAAAGCTGTAAAAGCATTCTATATGAAAGAATCACCAGATAACCCAGATGTAGTTTTGGGATCAGATTTCTTGGCACCAGAAGGTTGTGGAGAAATTATTGGTGGATCGGAAAGAGAAGAAAAAATAGAATCTATAATTGCAAGATTAGAAGCACAAGGCGAAGACCCTAAAAATTATGGATTTTATTTAGATACTCGAAAATATGGTTCTGTTCCGCATTCTGGATTTGGATTGGGATTAGAACGAATAATACGTTGGATTTGTGGATTAGAAACAATCAAAGATGCAATAGCATTCCCTAGAACACCAAATAGAAGATATCCATAAAACAAAAAGAGTTTTAAACTCTTTTCTTTTTTTTATTTTATGAATATTTTAGAATATGATACAAAATATTAAAAAACCAAAACTTATTTTTTTATTTATAATATATGTAATTTTAACTTCAATTTTAGTTTGGATATTAAAACCAATTTATTTTATTTCATTAATAATAATAATTGGAATTCCAACAACATTAAATTTTATTTTATTAAAACATTCTAAATTGAAAATAATATTATTTTCTTTTTTAGCTACCCTTTTATTTGCTCCGGCAATTGAATTAATGTGTAGATTAGCAAATGTTTGGGATGTTCAAACCATATTTCCAAGAATATTGGAAATCTTACCAATAGAAAATATGATTTTTGCATTCTTTAATTTTGTATGGGTATTATCTTTTTATGAATATTTTATTGATAAAAATACAAAAGACAAAATTTCAAATAAGTTAAAATATGTTGTCATAATGTTTAGTCTCTTATTTGTATTTACATTAGTTTTATTTTTTTACAATTCAAATATTATAACTTTAAATTATTATGAAATGGCAATTATATTTCTTATAATTCCTGCAATAATATTAACGTTTGTTGAACCCAAAATTATTAAAAAAACAGTTGTGCCAATTTTATTCTTTTCAATAATATTTTTTGTATATGAATTTATAGCAATACAAATAGGTAATTGGTGGTGGCCTGCAGAATACTTATTACCAATAAACTTATTTGGACATGTATTTCCTATAGACGACATTATTTTTTGGTATATCTTATCTACAATGACTTTAATATTAGGATATGAATTCTTTGTAGATGATGGAAAATAGTATTGATTTTTAAACTTTAAAGAATATTTCATATGGTGATTAAATGAAATATTTATTTTCTATAGGGTTAATTATAGGATTATTTTCAATAATATTATTATCTGGTTGTGTATCTGAAAACAAACAACAAGATTTAACAGATAATAATTGGATGAATAATGGAGAAACATTTGAAGACGAAATTGCAGAAGATGCTTACAATAATGCAGAAGAATTAATGAATACTGTTGAAACTGCAGAAGTAAAAGACAATGAAATAAAACATTGTGTTTGCCATTTAAGCGAAATACAATATGATTATTGGATAGCAAAAAATGAATTAGCAAGAGAAACTACTTTTGGAGGCAAAGTAAAACAAAGTATAAATAAAATAGAAAATTGTGCAATACAAGAAGGTATTCCTAAACAATGTATGCCATTAGATTTTGATTTTGAACAAATGAAAAATGAATGGCTTAAAGAAACTGAAGCTATGAAATGTAATTGCGATATTATAGAATACGATTCAAAATATTTTAATTAGAGATATTCTCTAATTTCTTTTTTTATTTTTTAAAATATAAAACCTACAATTAAAATGAGCCTAAGAAAGGCACACGAAGTGGGACTTCTTTGGTACTTACTAAAATTTTGATTTTGAAAAAAAATTTTGGTATGACCCTACGGAGATTTGAACTCCGGTCACAAGCTCCGCAAGCTCGCATTCTATCCAACTAAACTATAGGGCCAAATTCTATAATATACTTAGATTGGATAGAAATAAAAATAGAATAATTATTTTTTAATAAAAGAATAGGCTAAAAAACCATATTTCTGAGGTTTAAACAAGACTTTACAAATATAGCCTTTAGACTCAAAAAACGCTATTTGATCAGTTAATTTATCTGGAAAATTGGATTTATTCTCCAACAATAATTGAGAAATCAATTCTTTGGGTAATTTGTTTTTTAGTAAAAAAGATTTCCAATTAGCTCTATAAGTTTGTTCTTCAATTTTAGTTTCTCCCAAAATTCTATCAAAAATAATTATAGTTTTTATTTTTGCATTACAAAGTTTATTAAAAAGAGAATGTCTTTTTGTTTTTGGCAATAAATGAAATAATAATGAACTTATTACAACATCGTTTTTAGTAAACTTTGTTTTTAAAACATCTTGACAAACATATGAAATTAAATTATTCTTCAATTTGTTTTTACAAATATTTAATTGATATTTATCTTTATCTACAATAGTTAATTTTAAATTTTGTTTATTTGAAATTAGATTCTTAGTTAAATTCCCAGTACCACAACCCAATTCAGTTAATTTAACATTATTATTAACCTTCTTTGAAATTAAATATAATACTTTATTATAATTTGGACAAATTTTCTTAATATATTTATCGTAATCTCTGTACCAATCAAACTTCATAATAAAACCTTAAAATTTAATCACTGATTTTAACTGATTTTTGTGTCTTCTTATTATTTCTGATTTTAATTTTTTAGCATATTTAACATCACAATTTGGATGATTTGCACAACCCTCATCAAAAAACAACCAAATTTTTTCAGAACCATATTTTTTAGACTCATAATCTAAATTTGGATTACTATTCGGATATTCTGCTAAAATACTATAGGAAACAAATTCGGGCATTATTTTTTCAATATAATCTAAGGTTTTTTTTGCCCAATAAAAGTCTTTTTTACAATCTTCAAAGATCCCAAACATCACATACAATCCTATTTTCATATTATTCTTTCGAGCAACTTCGCACTTATGCTTTACAACTTTTGGATCTAGAGGTTTATTTATTTTTTTTAATGCTTCTTTAGAAACATTTTCTAAAGAATATGTTATATATGTACATCCTGCTTTTGACATTAATTTAATTATCTCGTCTGAAAGAGATTCAACAGCAGTTGTTTGACAACCCCATTCTAATTTTTTATTTATTCCTTTTTTAATAATTTCATTTAACAATTCTTTTGTTCTTTTAGAATTTGCAACAAAATTAACATCATTGAAAAATACAGCATTATAATTCATTTTAATTATCTTTTCTAATTGCTCAATTACAATTTTAATAGGTAAAGGATTATAATTACCGCTAGGACAAAAACTGCAACAAAAATTGCATCCTCGCGCAGTCATATATTGCAACATTTTCTTTTTTGGAAAAATGTGGTTATCAAATCTATAACTACTTTGAGTCATATCTAATAAATCATATGCTGGGAAAAGAGTTTCCCAATCTATTTTTTTATTTTTATTGTTAGTTATTATTTCTAAAAATTTTTGTTCTGCAAATTTATCTCTAACAATATAATCAATCCAAGGATATTTTATTTTAGTTATATTTCCTCGGTATATTTCATGTGGCCCACCAATAATTATTTTTAAATTATGATATTTATCATGTACTTTTTTTAATAATTTAATTGTTTCAATATTATTTGGAGTATATCTAGACATTCCTAAAAAATTAGGATTAAATAATTTAATTGTTTTAAATAATTCTTTTTCTTTTACCAAATTTAAATCAATTATTTTAACTTCTGCATCTTTTTCTATTGCTGCTGCCAAATAAGCTAAATTCAAGGGAGTTTGACCATTAATTTGTCTACGAAAAAAAGGGTTTACCAATAATACTTTAGGTTTTTTGGTTTTAAACATACTATAAAATAGTTAGATGAATATATAAACTTAATTAAAATAAAAAATAAAAAAAGAGAAAAGAATAGAAGCTATGAGCTCCTATTTATTAAAGCTTTTAAGCTTCATATTCGTGGACGTCAATTCCTTTGATTTTGTCCATTTTTCCAATTCTAGATCCAACAATTGAATCTATACCTTTTCCTTTAGACATTTCAACTAATCTTTTTGTTATGATTCCATCGAACAAAAGATATTTTGCATTTTTCATTCCTTTAATTGCTTTTAAAACATCTTTTACTTTTGAATCTGAAATTAATTTTCCAGTTGAATCAAAAAATCTTGCACTAAAACTACCTTTTAATTCTTCCATATTCTTTTTAACATCTATTGGAAATTCTTTAAAAGATTCTTCTTTTTTAAATTCTGTTTTAACAGCTTCTTTTTGTTCAACAAAAGGTTTTCTTTCAGGAGCTTTAATTGGAGTTACTAAAGTATTAACTCTTTCTATTGGCTTGGAAATTTGTTCTTGTTCCATAGGCTTTTTATGGAACTCTCTTCTTTGTTCAAATTTTTGTCTAAAATCATTTCTAAAACTTGGCCTTTTTTCAAAAGGTTTGTATTCAACTCTTTGAGTTTCTTTTCGCTCTTCAAATTTTGGTTCAGATTTTGATTCTGTTTTTATGTCCCCTTTTTCATGAACTTCAATATCCAAATCTTCAAATAAATCTTTATTGTCTACTTTCCAATAATCTTCTGGAACATCCAATTCTTCTTGTGCTTTCGTTTGAGCTACTGGAATTCTTTTATTTAAACAAGCTAAAATTTGTTTTTTAGCTAATTCTTCAACCTCTAGTCCAGGAGGTGCTTTTGCAATAAAATCGATTTCAGCAATTTGCAATAATTTTTTCAAATCTAATGCTCCGCCTCGATCTCCATCCATAAAAGCAGTAACTGTTTTTTTCTTACATAAATCAACTATTGTTTGAGGTATTTTTGAACCACCCATAGCAATAACGTTTTTTATGTTATATTTTAATAAATTCAAAACATCTGCTCGTCCTTCAACCAAAATAACTTCTTCACTTTCATCTATTATTGGGCCTGCACTTAATTTGTCTGGACCATAAGAAATTACTCTTGATGTTTGCATATCTTCTCTTACTTCATTAGTTATTTCTGTACTATCAGGAATTTCTTCAGCTAAAATTGTACCTAACAATTCTTTTGCTCTTTCAACAATTTTCTTTCTTTTTGAACCTCTTGTATCTTCAATAGCTTCAGTTTTAAAAAACGCATCACAAGGTCCAACTTTATCTACAACTTCAATAGTTGATGCTAAAATAGCTGTTTCAACCATATCTGCACCAGACGGAATAATCAAAGAACCTTTTGTAACTCCTTTTTCAGAAGCCAATTCTAATTCAATTCTTCCAATCTTTCCAGAACTTTGCAATTCTCTAATATCTAAATCTTCACCGATTAAGCCTTCAGATTGTCCAAAAATAGCGCCAATAATGTCGTGCTTATCTACTACACCTTTTATTTCAAAGGATTGTTTAATAATATACTTTGCTTGATTTAAGTATGTTTTTGCCATAAATATCTCTCCTATATTTATGAGAATTAGGCCTTAAATAATTTTAAGGAATATGTGTTTTCTTCTACGTCCAACACTTTAATATTTGACTTGAAACCTTGTAAAATCTCTGCATTCACTTTAAGCTTTTTAAGGAAACTCAAAACTTCCTTGTTTGCTTTATTATCTAATGGAGGCGCTTTAACTCTTAGCTCAAATGCGTCTTTATCCTTGTTGTAACCAACAAACTCACTTTCTTTGGAGTTTGCTTTAATAAATATCCTAACCTTAAAATATCCCATATTCTCATTCTTTATATATAATTATTATGCTATGAATTTATAAAGATAGGTTTTGAGATCAAAAACAAAGAATTTAATAGATATCTGAACCTAATGCTATATCTTTGTCTGGTGTTAACAAAGAAACTTTTTCCGAATCATCATCTAACTTTTGACTTGCAGCTAACAACATTCCTTGTGAAAGAAAACCACCTAATTTTCTAGGTTCTAAATTGCTTACAACAATTACATATTTATTTTGCAATTCTTCTTTTGTGTAAAAAGGTTTTAAACCCGCAACCAAAGTTCTTTTTTCAGGCTCGCCTAAATCAATTGATAATTTGTATAATTTATCTTTTCCTGGAATATCTTCTGCGCTTAGAATTCGCCCAACTTTCAATTTAACTTTTGAAAAATAATCATAATTAATATAACTCACAATTCCATCAACTTCCATAAACCCACCTTATAATAAATAAGCAAATAAGAAATTATAAATATATAGTTTTATTAAGCATAATTATATAAAAACAAATAAGGTATAAAATAATTATGACAACTGAAAATCAAAAACCAATATCTATTGGAGTTTATAAAATAATTTATCCAAATATAAACTCTCACGACATCATTAGATTTGATTTTTATTTTGGTACAAATTTACCAGCAAACCATTCAAATAGCGAGTTAGTTCAAACATTACAAGTACCTTCGCGATTAAAACATTTATTTCCTAAACCATCTGAAGTTCAACAAATTGGATACATCAAATATGCTGCAACAAGAGATAAATTAGCATCAAGCACATATTATTATCCTTTAAATTATTTTCCTGTTGAAAGAGGATTTGGTTTGGGATCGCTATTAGAATTATTAGCTGTGCATAACCTAAAAAAAATGGGTATAAGATATGTTAAAACAACAGCCGAGGCTTCAAAAAGTAGACGTGGACAAGTTAAAAAAATGGGTTTTGGAATAGAAGGTGCATATAAAATAGATGATTGGAAAAAAGGTGTTGGGAAAGCAATAAGAACTGCAAGACATTTTAGATAAAATAAAAAATATAAAAAAAGAAAGTGAATTAATCACTTTAATTGTTCTTTAACTTTTTCTAAAATATTTAATAATTGCCAAACATCGCCCTTTGCGTTTAAAGGTAAATTTGGATCTTCAGAAATATCTTGTAAAGTGTAAATGGATTCAGATAATTTTACCATGCTTTTTCCATCTCGCTCAATATTATTCCTAATTCCTACCAAAGCATTTTTTACATTTTTAGGAATCATAGCATCATTTAAAAGCATTTCAACCAAATCTAAAATGTTTTGTTTTTCTTGCTCAAAATCAAAACCCATAATATCACCTTCTCAACTAAATACTTTTTTTTCAAAATAAAAAAAAGAAAAAATAAAGGTTTTAAAACCTTTAAATAAATTTACAAAACTTTTGTAAATTCAACTTCTGTTGCACTTATCGGAGTCATTTTCTTTATCATTGGCATTAAATCCGAAAAGAAATTATTATCTAAAGCCCTTTCCATAAATTTATCTAAATTCATTTCTAAAGCCATATTTGTTACATAGTCAACAGATTCTTTTCTAATTATTTTTTTCTTAGATAATTCTTGTTTTCCTCTTGTAACAATTACATATTTTATTTTTAACTTCTTTTCATCTTTAGTTTTTATTTTTAAAACAACTTCGATTTTACTTGTTCTTCTTCTAAACAATCTTCTTAAATAAGATTTTTTAACTTCAAAACCAGATAATTCTGTTTGAATATTACTACCCTCAACTCTTGTTGCTTTTAACATTAAATCAACATTTCTTTTTTTTACTTGATTTGTTAAAGTTCCAAAATTAACTTTAGTAATTCTATTAACTATTTGTTCTGGTTTAATAGCTACTGTTTCTCCAAATTCTACACTACTTAAAAATTTAGGTGCAATTAATTTGAATATTCTTTTTTTCTTCCATTTATCTACAACTGCTCTTTTTTCATTAGCCATCATACCACCTACTTCATTAAAATTATTGCCTTATCTTCACTATAATTCCAATCTTTTGGCAATTTTTTTGTTCGCTTGTAATATTTTGACAAAGCTCTAATTTTAGAAACTGTTATTTGATATCCTCTTTTTGCAGTAGTATCGCTTTTATTAGATTTCATGTGTTTCAATAATTTTACAACTCTTTTTAACAAATCCAATAAATCTTCTGGAATGTCTGATTGTAATTTATTTTCTTCCAAAATTTCTGAAATTGATTTGCCAGAATATTTTTTTATATTGTATATGTTGAATTCGTCTCGTAAAACCAACCCAATTTTAGACGCAGATAAACCATCATTATGTAATTCTACAATCTTTTTTACAACATCGATCTTAACTTTAGGCTCTTTAACTTCTTTTGTTTCTTTTTCTTTTGCCTTTTTTGGCTCTTTTTTTATTTCTTTTCCCAAGTCTTCATTAGAATAAGTTTCTTCCAAATCCGGCTTGGCTCTGTTTTTATCTTCCATAACATCACCAACCTTGTAATAAATAATATATTATATGCTCTGAAAAGTATATAAAGGTTTAGCTAATCTTCTTTATCTAAGGAATAATAGGTTTCTTTTGGGATTTCTTTCTTTGGGGTGTATTTCTTACCAAAGAAATATACTAAAAATGCTAGGAGAATAATAAAACCTATTCCAATGTAAAGCGAGTAATCTTTATTGCTTGAACCTAAAATAGCCAAACCTGAGAAATAAATTGAATCTACATATGAATTCAAATCATAATAATCTCTTGCTTGCAAATAATCTCTCTCATTTTTTAAATTTGCTTTTGCATAAACTAATTTGTTTTTTGCAGTATCTTGTAATTCTGCTTCTATTGTTTTAATATTTTTCTCTAAAATATCAAAATCATAAAAGAATTCTAAAAATGTTTTTTCAGAAATATTGTTTTCTTTGAGTAATAAATCTAAATTCAAAGTTTGTTTGGTTAGTTTAGATATATTTGTTTTTAAAGATTCCAAATCTTTTTGAGAAAAATTAAAACTTATCTTTAAATCTTTTAAAGATGAAAATCTAGATGAATTAATTTGAGAATCTAAACTTAATACTCTAGTCCATAAAAAATCCAAATCTGATTTATATTTCTTATACTCTAAAATCAAATCTTTTTGAGAATTACTTTTTTCAGTTTTTTTAACATCTAAAATACTATTTAAAACTAATAATTCTTTTGAATACTCTGAAACATATTGCAAAGCATTTTCGTAAAAATAAGTTTTTAAAGAGCTATTAAATAAACTACTTATTCGCAAAATATTTGATTCATCTAAAACCAAAGAATATTCTTTAAAAGATTTTTTTAATTCATTAAATTCTTTTGTTTTATTGTTAAATATTGATAAAATAATTTCTTCAATTTCTTTATTTTTAAATTCAAAATTATCTAAAATCTTTAATGATTCTTTTATTTTTCCTAAAGCATATAATTCGTCAGATTGTTTAATTATTGAATCAATGTCTGCAAAATTTGGCAAATCATTTAAATAAATATTATAATCCGAAGATAAAATATCTTTGGCAGAATTAAATTGTTCTTTGTAATTTAACATCAATTGAATCTTATCTTTTCTTTGTAATTCATATAATGAATTTGTTATAGATTCTGAAAGTAAAACATCAATTTTGGATTTTAATGAAACTATGCCTTTTGCCAAAGTTAAACTATCTTTTGAATTTTTTAAAGAATCTAATAGCTTTTTTAATTCAAATATTTTTTCATTAGAAACCCAAGGTAATTTTTCTAAATTTAATATGTCCTTTTCTAATGCCTCGATTTCAGAATTAAATTCTAAAGAGTCTTTTGTAATAATCATTGTAATTGTTTTTGATTCTAAAGGCAATAAATCTATATTAAAATAAATCTTATCTGCTTTAGTACCATATTCTAAATTCTCTTTAAAAGAAATTTTATTTAGAAGAACATCATTAATATTAGGTATGAAAATCTCTAAATTATCTAAAGACATTTCTAAATTGTTACCCACATATATTTCATAAATCAAATTATTTCCAGAAATATTAATTAATTTATATTTTAAATTTATTGAGTTATCTAAAATAAATGTTACATCTAAACAAACTTTTTTATTAGTTATCGAATTAAAATAAATTTTTAGATCTTGGTCAATTTTTGAATTTAATATAACTCCATTTAAGGAAACACTATGAGATAAAATTGAATCCTTGTCAAAACCTAAATTTATTACCTCGTAAATCTTGGAATTTATTAAACAAACTTCTTGAACCAAATTCAATTTATTTGAATTCAATTCTAAAGATTTGGTTTTTATGGATTGGATAAAATTTTGTTTTACATCTAATTTAAAAATATCTTTTAAACAAGTAAATTTGATTATCTGAGAATCTAAATTAAAACTAGCTATACAATCGCCAGAAACTGTAGAAAATAATAAATCATTAAATTTAATTTCGTAATTTAATTCTAAATCCCCCAAATAAGGATATAGTTCTAATTTTAATTCGTTTAATTCATAAATGCTATTAAAATAACAATTCAAATTGTTTTGTAAATCTTTCTTAATAGCTTCTTTTAACAAATTTAATTTTGAAGAGTAATCTAAAACATTTTGAGATACTAAAAATATATTTGTGATTTTATCATCAGAATATTTTGTCTTACCAAATAAAGAATTATACTCTAAAAGATATGAATAATATTTCTCATACGAAATACAAGAACTATTTTGATATAAATTCTCGTATGCAAAATAAAGCTCATCTAAAAGCTTAACTTCTTGTTTAAAATTTTGATATTGAATAGAAGTATTTAATTTAAATATATAAGTATTTAATTGAGACTCACAGTCTTCTAAATTATATTCCAAACCTAAAAAATTTGATAAATTCTTTAAATAATAAGTACAATTTTCTTTTGAATTATCTTTTAATTCAAAATAGTTATTGCAATACAATAATTTTTCTCTATCTATTGCTGATTTGAAAAACAAATTTAAATAATTTTCCAATAATGGTTTATTGGCATTTGATTCTAAATAACTAAAACTTTGTTTTTCTAAAGTTAAATCTGCTGTGCAAAGCGTAATTAAAGATTTCAAATCAGCTTCTTCAAACACCAACAATTCGGATTCGAGTTCATTTATCTTCTGTTCCAAAGTATTTAATTTAGAATATTTCTCGCCTAAGCTAAGTTTTGGGAAATTTACTAATTCTAACTTAGAGTTTGTAATTAATTTTGACAATTCATTTGGAGACTTAACCAAGTTATATTTATTATAAAGCAAAGTAAATTCATCTTTGTTAATTATTTTTGAATTTAATTGTAATTCAAAAACATTTAATTTTTTTTCCAAAGCTGATTTTCGCTTTAATACATCTTGCTCTAAATTAGTCAATTCCAAATCTATATCCTTTACCAAATCAAAATATGCTTTGGGAGAATAAGAATTTTTGCCAAAGGATTTTTCAAAATCTTGTAAAAAAACTCTAAAAAATCTTAAATTGTCCCATTCAGATAAATTACTTTTTGATATAGCCAATTTAAAATAATCTGACAAAGTATTTGCAATACTTTTAGTTAAAATAAAACTTGCAACTAATCCGGCAGTAGAAATGCTTTTCATACCAAAATAAGCTATACTTCCAGTTGCAAATATCGAAGAGGCCCAACCAAAAACATTACTTTCAAAACTTATATCTGTGTTTAAAGTTGTTAATGCAGTTTGCAATTCTATTTTAGATTCTTCTGTAGAATAATTTTTTATATAAAAATCTATGGAGGATTTTGCCAAAGATTCTTTTACATCTATATCTTTTCCAGTAGATTTTATGAATTCATTAATAACGTTATTTAATTCAATATATTGCAAATATACTTTTGAATCTTGCATTAATAAAACATTTTTATCCAATAAATCTTTCTTTATTGAAAACAAAGACGCAATAAAACTAAACATAAATTCATTTGTATGATAATCCAGACGTTTTGTGTTATCCAACAATTCTTCTTTATATTCCAAATAATCTGTATCAAAAAAACTATCACATATTGAATTTATTTGAATAAAATTATAGGCTATTTTATCACTATACTTCCAAGACTCAATTAAATTATATCTATAATTATTTATTAAATTCTGAGATTCAATACTTAAATTATTAAAGATTATATTTGGGGAAATATTGCTATTAAATGATTTTTCACAATCTTTATTAGTTACCCCATTAGAATAAGATGAACAAATGGGATAATTATTTAATGGGTTACTAATTTCTTTGCATAATTTTTTTGCATCCGTATAAGATACACAATCTGAATCTTCATCATTAACACAAAAAGTAACGCAACCTGAAAAAAACACCATTAAAAGCAAGCTAAAAAATAATACAAAAATAGGAATATTTTTATTAATACTCTTACTATAATTATATTTAGAGGACATAATGTCTACTATATAGCAACTTTGAAAAATATAAATGTTTTGGTCTTTATGGAAGAAATAAGAATATATATGCGATATGAACGAAGAGAAATGAATCCAGCATACGCATTCTTAGAGGCTCTGGGTTTTGATAAGAATCAAGATAAAGTTGCCAAGATATTAGAAGAATTAAAGAAAAAACCCTTAAGTTCATTAGAATTGAGCAAAAAAATTGATTTGAGTAGAAGCACAACAATTTATTATTTGGATATTTTATTAAAAAGAGGGTTAATTTGCCATTACAACAAAAAGTTTTATTTAGCTGGGAATGCTTTTAGTCAAGTAATCCAAGTAATTGAAATGGAAACAACAAAAAGTATAATGCATTTGAAAAAGATTGCAAAAGAATTAGATGAAAAAACTAAATGATTCAAATGATTAGATACTTATTTTATCCAGGAGTTGTTGTACATGAATTTGCACACTTAATAATATGTATATTCTTAAATGTTAAAGTAAGCAAATTGAAATTCGGATTAAAAGAATCTTATGTAAAACACGATAGTACAGGGCCAATAAGAATGGCCTTAATTGCTTTAGCCCCATTTTATATTGGAATAATTATTTCTTTTTTAACAATTATTTTTGCAAAAGAATTAAATTTTGCATGGTTCTTATTTTTTAATTATTTAATATTTGCAATACTTTACAACTCTTTACCAAGTATTCAAGATATAAAAAATATTGTTTCGTCAATAAAAGAAAGCATCCAAAAAGACTGGAAAAAAAATTTTGCCAGAAAATTAATCTTATTATTAAAAATACCTTTAATATTCTTTCCAATATACCTATGTGCCAAAATAATTGGATTAATAGATAAATTTGAAATCTTAAGAATTTTATATGTTATGTTTATATTTATATTAATTTATACTTTTTAAACAACAATATTTTTAAACCCTAATGTTCCATTAATATATACTAATTTTATATAATTAGCTTTGCGCCTATGGTCCAGCGGTTACGACGTCGCCCTTACAAGGCGAAGATCCCCGGTTCAATCCCGGGTAGGCGCATACAAAATAAAAAGGGATAATTATGACATTTGAAGAAGCAAATAATAGATTATTAAAAGATGTATGGATATGCATGAGCTGTGGAGCAAAACAAAGAGGTTCAAAAGCCAAAGCACCTAGCAAATGTAATAAATGTAGTAGATCTGAATTCAGAATAAAACATAAACAAAAGAAGAAGTAAAGTAATACTTTACTTTTTTTACTTATTTTTAAACTACTTTTAATTTACCAGAATATTTTGAATTGTTTAAAATATAATTCAAATCTATATTGTATTCTATTGCAAATAAATATGATATTCAAAATAAAGCTAGTTTAAAAAAATATGATTTAGATATTAAATTTTTTGAAAACATAAAGATTAAAAAGATTAAACCAAAAACCGTACTTGATTTAGGGTGTGGAACAGGAAATCTAAACTCAATAGCAATAACAACCTTTCCAAGCATAAATAAAATTATAGGTATTGACAACTCTAAAGAAGAAATAAAGATTGCTAAAAAAAAATAATCTTAGTGAAAAAATTAATTTTTTTGTTAGGGATATGAATAAAACACAATTACCTAAAAATTATTTTGATTTAATATATAGTAGACTTGCAATACACTACTCTAAAAACTTAAATGAAACATTCAAAGAATTAAATAGAATAACTAAATCCAAAGGTTGGATATATTTCCAGGATGCGCACCCAATATATTCTTTATTTTTAAAAAAATCTAAAGATTATGAAAAAAAAGAAAATGTAGAATTTTTAATTCAAGGTGGAGATTTAAAAGTTGTTCACCCAACATTCACTTTAGAGGAATACATTAACGCAATAATAAATAATGGTTGGAAAATAGAATTGTTTAGAGAAATTTATGGACCTAGGAGTAATAGTATAAAAAACTATAGATTGCCAGCTACGTTTATTATGTTGTTAAGAAAAACAAATTAAAATTAATGTTAGAAAATGCAAAACACATTATGATAAATAGTGATGCGCATTGTTTATTTGAAATGAAAAACTCTATCAATTATGCCTATAAGTGGTTAAAAGAAAATATTTATTTGTAAAAACTTACCATTTATAAACTTAATCTCGCCGTAATTATATACTATTTTGGCCTCATAGCCTAGTTGGATAAGGCGTCAGCCTTCTAAGCTGAAGATCGTGGGTTCGAGTCCCACTGGGGTCATATTTAATTTTCTCATTCTTCTAAAAATAAATAAGTTCCTAAGAAGTCCCCTCTCCGGCGCCTTTCTTAGGCTAATTTTAACTTATAATTATAGCCTTCTAAAAAATAATTTTTTATTTATAAATTAATTCAAAACTTAATTATCAATATTTTTTTAAAAAAACTAACTACATTATTTTATATTCTGTTTGTACTTTTTTAATTAAAACCAAATAAAAATATTGAGCGTAAGCTCTACTTTTTTCTTAGAAAAAATTTTTTAAAATTTTTTTAATTCATGACATAAGTCTGTTAATTTTGTGGGGTGATTTTATGAACGAAAATGTCTTAGATTTGGAATATAAATTATTGATGAAAGAACAATTAGAAAGAGAATTAGAACAAATACTTTACAAAAAATTCTTAAAAGATTTTAGAATATCTATTTCAGCAGATGCAGATATTTTAACTTCAAGTGAATTAAAACATGAAGAAAAACAAGAAGTATTAAGAATTATTAGCGCATACTTGATTGCTTTTGACTCGGAAAAACCAATCAATTAAAAGGTTTTCCCTTCTAATTATATAAAACTAATTTTATGGGTGATTAAATGAATGTTAAAAATAATGATTGGGTAGGCGTAGAATATACTGGAAAAATTCAAGAAAAAATATTTGATTCAAATGTTGGTAAAGAACCATTAATATTTAAAGTTGGTGCACAAATGGTTATCCCAGGATTTGAAAAAGCAGTTTTAGATTTAGAATTAAATGAAGAAAAAGAAATAACTATTCCTGCAAAAGATGCTTATGGGGAATTAAAAACTGATGCTATGGATTTACCAAAACAAATTTTTGGTGATTTAACATTAACAATAAATGAAGAAAAAGAAATTATGACTAATGTTGGTCCAATTTTAATAAAAGTTTTAGAAATAACTGAAGATAAAGTTAAAGCTATTTTAAATCATCCTTTAGCTGGAAAAGATTTAACATTTAAAATAAAATTATTAAAGATTTTAGATGAAAA
>CAZQQS010000011.1:0-18161 GCA_964595665.1 uncultured archaeon
TTTTATATTTCAAAAATTCTTTTTCATCAAAAACAAATTTTAAATTCAAATTTTCTTTTGGTTTTATTATTGATTCTTCCTGTATAAAAAAATTATTCATAGAATCTATTTTGAAAATATCATACAAATCTTTTTTAGTAGAATCTCTTAAAGAATATTCTCCATCATAAATATTTATATCAAAAGGAGAATTATTCTTTATTTCTGTAATTGATTTTATTGCATCAGAATCTTTTGGAGAATACAACTCGATTTCTATATTACTTTTATCTAAAAAATCATATTTAGATATAAACTTATGAACGGCTATTTTATGATTAGGAACATCGTAAACAATTTTAATTTCATCATCTATTTTTAAAGCTTCAATATCTAAAACTACTAAACCATTAGAAATAGGTTTTTCTTGCCTATATTCCCAAGTTCCATTTTTTAATTTATAATATTTAGCAATTCCAGAGTTTACAGGGTAACCCTCAAAATCATTTATATTAATTGCCAATTTATTTTTTACAAAAGGGATTAATTTACCTACACCATTATTAATAGAATAATATTCTTCATTATAAATTATATCTAATGGAGAAGTATTCAAAGATTCCAAATCTCTTGGAACTATTATAGCATCTGAAAACAAATCATAAATCCCAAAATTCAATTTAGTTTTAGTATCAGTTGCCAAACTATAATTAAAATCCATTTCCAAATAATTTGATTTTAAAATATCTAAATCATAAATATATACTGGACCTTCAGATAACTTTTTAGATCTATTAACAGATAATCCCTCTAAAGATAAATTCCCATTAGAAACATAAAAATCAAATGTTTTAATATCTTCTAATTTATTTATTTTTTCGTTTAACCCAGAATTATAAAAAGCAAATTTAGATTTAGAATCATATTTGTATTCTACTTTAGCTACTAAATTACCTGAATTTGGAACTTCTATAATATTAGGAACTAAAATATTATCTTGATAAA
This sequence comes from uncultured archaeon, assembly GCA_964595665.1. Classification (GTDB taxonomy): domain Archaea; phylum Iainarchaeota; class Iainarchaeia; order Iainarchaeales; family 0-14-0-20-30-16; genus 0-14-0-20-30-16. The sequence continues at coordinate 985 of CAZQQS010000011.1, forward strand.
CTTCAACACATAATTGTTCTTTACATTCTTGACCGTATTTATAAGTTACTGTTTTTAAATACCCAAAATCATTCAAATTAAAATTATAATTTAATAATAACTTATCATCTTTAACTGCATTTTGAGTCACAGAAATTTTAATTACATAAATCATTTCTACATCTTGTGTTGCTGAGTTAAAATTAAAAATATTTGAAAAACTTTTACTTTTATAAAATAAATCCTTATCCAAATTAGAAACTATTTTATTATCTCCTTTAAAAAAATTATTTTTCAAATAATTATCATATAAAACTTCATCCCCCAAACCATAAACATTTCTAACAAGCACTTTAGAATTCACAAAATTCTCATCTTTTAAATCCCCTAAAACACCATAAAAATATAATTTATTTGTAGAAACAAAACTTTCTTTTGGAACAAAAACCTTAAAAGCGGCATAATAATCTGAATTTTCTAATTTAGAAACTCTATCAGTTTTATTTAACTCTTTACTATTATAAATACCTAAAAATTCAGAATCTAAATTAGAAATTTTGTTTTTAGAAACACTTTGTGTTAATTCAAAATCTAATTTTAATCGTTCATTTTTATTAATAAAAAAATCTTGAGAATAAAAATCTCTATAACCTTCTTTTGTGATTTTAAAATAAACATTACTCAATAATTTAGCTTCTACAACAATACAATTTGTTTTATTTAAAAAATAACTACTTATAAAATCATTGTTTTCCGTATATAATTCTATAAATGCATCATTTAAATCAATTAATTCATTATTTTTCGTTTCATGTAAACAAACATCAATAACATGTGAATCCCATTTAACATTAACTTTAACATTTTGAACATTATACTCCAAACCTAAAGATCCTTGTACTGAAAAATTAGAACTCCCACCTAAATAAGGGTGATTTACTTTTACAATATAATTTCCTTTGAATATTTTTCTAGAAACTGAACCATTAAAATCAGTTTCCAAAATACCTATATTATGCATCATATTTGCTGTTAAAGAACTTCCTTTATATTCTTCAAAATAAACCTCAATATTAGGAATTGGTTTATTAGTTGTACTATCAATTACTTGAACATTTATAATATCATAATCAAAAGGAGTGCATTTTTTTATTTCTATTGTCTTTTCTATTGACTCTTCAAACTCAAATTCATAATCTAAAGCATCAAATTCATCACTATATTCTGAATTTAATTGTACAGATAATTTATATTTTCCTAATCCTTTAATTCCAAATTCAACTTTTGAATTACTATCAAAAGATTTCTGAGAAATAACCATATTGTTTTCATCTTTTAAATAAATTGACCCAGAAACAAAATTATTATCTTCAACATCAAAATCTACTTTAACTAAACCTAAATTAGGCAAATCTAAAATAAAATATTCTTGAATATTTGAACCAGCAGTTATTTTTATATTTTTAGATTGCACAGCATATTTATTTTCTAAGTCATTTATGGTTATTACATAATCTCCTTCTAATAATTCAAACTCGTAATTGCCAAAATCTTTTGTCAAACCCTTATCAATTAATTTCTGAGTAGCATTATCTTCTCTAACACTTACCTCTATATTTCTAGCAGGTAAATTATCAATATAATTTACATATACTAATAATTTATTTTTACTCACATTTTCAGGAATTGAAGGAGTATCTATTGGAGTATCCAATAATATCTTACATAATCCTGAGCCACAAGTTTGAGTTTTTGTTGGCAAACCTTCAACAATTACTTTAGCACTTACCACATCACAAGGAATAATTATATTTTCTAAAATCCCATCAACAATATTATATTCTTGAGAATAATCTTCACAAGATAAATTTATTAACCCAGTTCTTTGTAATAATGAATTTCCAGAATATAATGAAAATGAATAAGTTTTATTAACAATTTTTTTAACAGGATCATCAGAAGAAATTTCTAAATCAACCCTTATAATCTTTTCATTTGTTTTTATTCTCTTTTCAAATGTTTCACTATTATAAATTATTTTTGCAGTCAAATATTTGTTTGGGACATACTTAAAAACTCCATTAATTATTTCAACATCATCACTTAAACTAATTCGGGCATTAACTAATTTATTATTCACATAAACATTAATAATATATTCTTGTTCTGGCGAATAAAAAATAAAAAATAATATCAATCCAATAATAATTAAAAATAAAATAATAAACAAAATTAAAGATGGGAAATATTTATCTATTTTATCAACAACAAATCCCAATTTAATCTTTCTCATAAACTCTTTATAAGAATTATTTATTTTCGTAAAAATATTTTCTTTTTTTACTTCTTTAGAATCATCTTTTTTAGGTATATTTAATTGCTTTATTTGAGAATCATCAAAATTAAAACTATCTTCCATATTGATCACTAATTTTCATTTACAAATACTCTTAAATTATTATTATTTGAAATACTAGAAATACAGTATTTTTTTTCAGCAATGCCATCAAAAACATCTTGAATAGTATCTAATTCTAATACTTCCTCAGAAGGATTTAATTTACTACTCATATTTCTTTGATCAATCAAGCTTAAAGTATGATCACCATACAATCTTGTTTTTAATATTTGAGTACCCAAATTCTTTACATTAATTGCATCAAATCTAATCCCAAATTTATTATTTTCCAATCTTTTTGAAAATAAAGTATAATTCAAATCATTACCAGTTAAATCAATTCCTCTAGGGATAAATTCCCAAGGAATAGCAATATCATAATTCTTACCATTAGAAGAAATATTATAACTAAAACCAGTATCTTTACTTTGAGAAGTATTTTCTAATAATATATTGTAATCCGTATATTCCAAATTATTTGCAAATTTAAAATTAAATGTATTGCCTAAACCTTTAGATACTTTTAAAATTGTACCTCGCTCTTTATCATTTAATTCAGCAAAAGAAAATGTATTAGAAACATTCAAACTAGCTTTTGGGCTAGAATCTGAAGCATAACTTCCAATCAAAGTTTGACTTATAACTTCATCATCAAACTTAACAATATTTCCTTTTACTTCAGTACCATATCCAACTCTATTTAATTGAGATTCATTTATTAAACCAACTCTAGAATCCAAAGGCATATAATAAAACACATTATCATTTTCCACAGAATTTATTTTTTGGAACACAAATTCAAAATTCGCATCTTTAACATTTATAGAACCTTCTGGAAACTCTATATTAATATGCATACCGTATTCCCCAGGCACCAATACAGAATCTTTATTTTTAGATGTGTCAGATAAATTAATAAATCTAAATTCTTTATTTTTAACTTTAGATTCAAAATCTAATTCTTTTAATAATATATCATATTGAATCATAAAATCAGTATATAAAATAGTTTCTACAAAATCATTTACAAAATCTTCTGTATAACCATCTTTCATTAAATATACTCTATAATGCAACAAATCTTGAATTTCTTCCAAAACTTGTATTTTATTATCATCTTCATTAGAATAATTTACATCATAAAAATCATTTAAGATCATTCTACCATTTGGTAAAACTCCTGTATTTGGTTTTTTTGTAATACACCCTCCAGGATATTTTGTTAAAGTATATTTTATATCACTACCAAAAGAATCAATTATTTTATTATCCGAATCTCTTAAAAATAAATTATACTTGCCTTCTTTGATAGTATTAATTCCATCTCTATATGTTGCATCAAAATCTTTGTCTTTAACATTTGGAACAGATGAATATGGTGTTTTTGAAATGAAAACACATTCTCTTTTATATTTGCCATTAAATTCTACAAAAGTACATCCAGCATTAAAATCATAATTCTCATTAGAATTAGAATTATTAATCATAGATAAATTATATTTTGGATCAGCCATATTATCTACTACATCTAATTTACTCACTTTCAAATACAATCCTTCTTTTTCCAACCACACATTTACTAATTCCATTTTAAAATCATCATTAGTAGGTTTTAAATCAAAATTTATTTTTTGTGATGGTTCTAAATATGGACATTGAGGGGTTTTTAAAAAACTCTTGGCTCCAGATTGATTATAATAATCATTATTAAATGTTTTAACTCTTTGCAAAGCAGAAATAAATAATTGAGTTGCATCACAATATCTTTTAGGATTGTTATTATCATCCAATTCAGAACAAAAATTTTCATCTATATCTTGCCAATTATAATCTACTTTTGGCACAGCATCTTTACCAGTAAAACCAATTATATTGCCTGAAGCATCTGTACAAGGCAAACCTAAATTCTTAGAACTCTTTTCTTCTTTTAATGGATTTTTAAATGCAATTCTAAATGAAGAATCAAATGTTCCAAAATACTCGTTTTTTAAGAATACAGGAAATGTTTTAAAACACCATTCTTCATTACAATCATCATCTTTATAAAACTCTTTAAAAGAAACATTATTAAATACCAAATCTACTTGTCCAACACCAGAATTTCCACCTTTAACTCCACCTAATGAAGCTCTAGACCATAATTTAGGATCTAATTTACATCCAACAACAACATAAGTTTCTAATAAAGCATCACTATAAGAGCCACCCCCACATTTAGGGTAAAAAGTTACACTTTTTTTGTCAGAAGATATTTCATATGGTTTATCCCAAGAACATCCTTTAAAAGTAACATCATCATTTTTTACTACTTTTTCGTCAACACTATCCAAAGTCAAAACCTCGGAAACAAAATAATCTCCAGGGCAATCAACAGTAAACTCTTTGGTCCACGAGTTGGGGACCATTCCAATATGCGCTTTAATAAAATCCTTGACAATTCTATAATTATATTGATTTTGACCAGTCAAAGTAAACATCAAATCATAATTATCTTCCAAATTAATATCTTGAGTTGAAAAATCCATTTCTTGTAAATCTCTTTTAATATCCTCTATAATTACAAAACTACTTTCTTGCCAATCATCTACTGTCGATATTCCAGTAGTAATCAAAACCATTAAAGCAATTACTACTAAAGCAACCCCTACTCCAATACAAATTGCTGGTGCTCCCGCACACCCAGCACCAGCAGCAATAGCTGCGTTTACTGCTCCAGGCATCGCACCACTAGCCGCAGCACCTGCGGCAGCACCTATCTCAGCTGAAGTAACTCCTGCTGTTGCTGCTGTTGTTGTTGCTGCTGTTGTTGCTGCTGTTGTTGCAGCATTTATAACTATATTGGCAGCCATATTTATTGCAACAGCAGATATTTTTGCTGAAGATAAAATCATCATTAAAGTTCCGCCGGTTGCTAAAAGAGTACCTGTAATTGTTCCAGCTAAAGCACCTTTTCCACCCATAGCTGAATATTTTAAATTGGTATTTTCAAATGATAAAAATGAATGTATATCCTCTTCACCGATTAATCGAATTCCCGAAATATTTAAGTCACCATCTTCATCTCTAGCATTTAATAAATTTATAAATACATCTTTATTTGTTAATCGCAAATTACTCGGAACATCAGCATTATACAACCTAATTACATCACTAGTATAAGTATTAGGATTATTATCATTCACATCTACAATTAAAAAAGGAGATTCTGAAAATAATAAATTTGATGCTGTAGTTTTAACATTTATTGGTATGAATTTAGTTCTTTTAAAACCAACATCATTAGGTTGCTTTACAAAAATATCTAATGCATAAGCCCCAGAAATATTAGGTCTAAACAATTTAATTTCTTTACTATCATCAATTCTAAAATTAAAAGATCTATCATCTGCAAAATTATCAAATTTAAAACCAACATAAGAATTTATACCTTTTAAATCAATTATATCCCCACAACCTTTAGAATAATTTCCTTGCGAATCTTTACATAATTGAACATCTAAAGGAACATTACAAATATTCTTAAAAGTTAAATTAAATTCATTTTCTGAATTACTTACATTTAATGCAGTATAATCTACACCATCAAAACCATTAGGATTTAAATTCAAATAATTAATTTCTTCATCATCATAAAATACTTTTATACAATCATTAATATTAATTCTAGATACATCAAAAGATACTTCTTTAGATTCTATTTTCTTTACACCTTGAGAAGTTTTAACAGTTCCAAAAACTTTTAAAGTTAATTCTTGTTTTCCATAAGATCCAGAAGGATTAAAAATCAACTCAGAAAGTAATAAATCTTGTTGATTAAAATTTGAAGTTATTACTTTAGGCACAGAAAAATTTAATGCTTGAGAACCATAATTATTCAAATTAAAAGTATAATTACCTAAACTTAATGATCCTTTCTTATAATTCAAAACAGCATAAAAATTATCAAACTCAACTGGCAAATGATAAACATCAACTCCAGATAAAACTTCAATTATACAATTATTATATATCTCTAAAGGAACTCTTACAGCTGTGCCATCAGATGCAAAACTAGAAGTTGTAGAATTTATTGCCAATTGCAAACAATCAGAATTTGTTGGAGCCCCATTTGAAACCAAATTTACTGTAAAAGGTAAAACTCTTTCAAAATTATCGCTTTCAGTTTTAAAACTTAAAGTTACAAAACCATTTACATAAGCATCTCTATCTAAATCTTCACCAATTTCTTCTCTTAAAGATGATTTAAAATAATCTTTTAAATTTGTTTTGGCTTCCAAATCATACTCAAAGTTTGCAAATAATTCTCTACCCAATATTTCTGCTCCAGAATATGATTGAGTAATATATGCTTGCATTTCCTCATAGTTTAAAAAATTATAGATATCTTGAGAATAATTACTAAATTTAATTTCAGAACTATCTAAAACAATAGTTTTTGCAGTATTATTAATAATTCCTAAATCTTTAAACATTTCAGGTATTGCGGGATAACTTAAACTAGTTTCTAATTTTTCAACATCAAAATCAAATATTTTACTAGTAACTTTTAAATCAGGGGTAAAATCTTTTTTTGAATAACCATCAAAACCATCTTTTTGAACCATTATTTGAATATAAGTTCCAGGCAATAAATCTCTAGCATTCAATTCACAATTAACTTCTCCAAATTGATCAGTTAATAAATTTCTACAACCAGGATATATTTTATATGTCGTATCTTTTGGGCTTTTTAACTTAAAACTTACAATAGCGTCTTTAACTAAAACATCTGCTTCGTCTTTTACAATTACTTTAACTTCTTGAGTACTTTCAGGAGCTAAAACTTTATCTGGGAAAAAACTAACTTTGAATTCTTTTTGTGAAATTGAATCAAATAAAATAGACATTGCAGGTTTACCATTTACAACTATTTTTTTATCATCATCAATAACTAAAAAATTAATATAAGATTTACTTTTACTAATAGCTCTAAAACCCAAATCCCCAGTAACATATCTATTTTGGAAAAAATTATTTAATACAAATTTTTCTTCAAAAACACCAAATAAACTTTTTACAATATTTTTATTTATTTCATTATATTGTAAATTCAATTTTAATAATTCTATAAAAGATCTATCAGTAGGTGAATTCTTTACAGTAGAAAAACCTTCTTCAGAAGATAAAGCATTATATATTTGTAAATATCCAGAATTTATTTCTCCATTTGTTCCAGAAATTCCATTAATCAAATCAAAATTCAAAGAATATTCATTTCCAGCATTTATTGTAAAAACATTATCAAAAGAATCAACATACAAGTCATTTTTTAAATCTAATAAATTATATCGCCCACAAAAACTATTTGGATAACATAAAACTTTTGAACCAACTAAAAATTCTTTAGTTTCTTGAACTACAGAAGAATCATCTACTTTTAAATTCCAATTTACTTTTAAAGCATCATATAATTTAACAGATGAATTATTTTGAACTTTTACTTTATAATAAACCCTATAAATTCCTTTTTTTGCTTTAACCCATTTTGAGTTAATTATTTTTGCATTTCCCAAAGTAATATTTTTATCTACATTGCTATATTTTATATCTGTATTTGCAGAACTAAAAACATCAATAGCATAAATTTTTTCTTGTTCTACTGAAAGATTATCTCCTAAAGTAAAATCTAATTCAATTTTATTATCTACATCGTAAACTGCAAATTCAAAACCCAAATAATATGTTCCACCTATACTCATAGTTTTAATATCTTCTTTACCCATTTCTTCAAAAACACCTAAAAATTTCATTCTGGGAGAACCTTCTCTTTCAGGTTCCAAATAAACTTTATCTTGCCAAACATAATTAGTCATTAATAATCTTGACTCACTATAATAAGACATATAATCTTCCATAGAAACAACATAATACATTTTATTCCCAGCTTTGAAAGGATATAAAGTTTTACCTTGAGAATCTGTTAATTTTGAACCTTCTTTAAAATTTGGTTTTTTATAAAAATCTATTTGAGCTCCAATTTTATTTGTATTATATTGATCTAAAATTTCTAAATCTAAAGTACTATAACCAAATATCATTTGCACCTCAACATCTATTTCTGGAACATCTCCAGAATCTCTTTTTACTACTGAAAAACTATTACTATATGATTCACTAAAACCATTATATGCTCTTAGTTTATAAATTCCTTCTTCTAAATTTAAAATCTTAGTTTTACCATTAAAATCAGTATTCTTAATATTATAAGATAATAAATCAAATTGAGTTAATTCATCTACCAAAAAAATTCGTGCATTTTCAACAGGATTATTATCTTCATCTATTACTTTAATATTTATATTTGCCATTTCAAAATTTGAAACATCCTTTAACAAAACAGTTGCATTTTTTGTAGTAGAATTTAGTTCCAAAACATAATTAGTCAAAGGAAATAATTTATTATCAGATGCTAGAAAATCCAAATAATACTTATCAAAACTATAAATTGGCATATCAATTGTACCATTAGTAGTATCTTCTCTATAAACTACTTGCCCTAAAGAATCTTTAACTATTAAAGATCCAGAAACTTTTGTAGCTTTTGAATTTATAAAATTTAATTTTATTGTACCTAAAGCACTTTTTCCAATACTTATAGTTTGTTCATTAATATTATTTTCAGAAACTAAAACTTCTAAATTCTTAGACATATATCCTGCAAAAGAAACAAATACATTATATTTTCCAACAGTTAAAGAACTAAATGTTTTTGTTAATCCTGCTAAATTAGTTAATCCAGAATCAATTTCATATTGAGAATCCAAAACATCAAATATTTTAATATTTGCTCCAGAAACAGGATTTCCCAATTCATCTAAAACTTTAACTTTTAAAGCACCAGAAGGCAAATTATTATTTGGTGCAAAATTTAAAGTTACTGGGCTTAATTCAACAGTACAAGATAAACTATCACAATTTTGACCTTTAGAAATAGTATAACCATCAGATTGAGCATCTATAATTAATCGACCACAATTACTTGGAACTAATAATTCCAAATAACCATTTTCTACTTCTTGACTTTCCAAATCTACATTTACAGAATTACAGCTAAATGATAAATTTGCTTTTCTATTAAATAAAGTTCCGTCTGTATTGTATAAATATAAAGAATAACCCAAATCTTTTACTTTTTCTTGCAATAAAACAATAATATTTTCAGAAAAATCATAATCTTTTATTTTATATTCATAAGCACCTAAAGAAATAGTTTTAAATGTTAAATCTCCTTTTGGCAATTTAATTGTAGAAGTTCCAGAAGAAGCCTTTCCAGTAAAATCCTTTCCATTTACATTAACTATATAATCAAAACCCTCAATCAATTGCATATTGTCTGATTTGAAAACTAAATTTACTTCTGAACTTTTAGGCCAAACTAAAAAAACTATCAAAACTACAATTATTAACAAAATCAATCCAAAAAAAACCAAAGAAGGCATAAATTTGTTAATCTTCAAATTTAAATTATTTAAAAAATTATTCTTAGACATTAATTCATCAAATTTAGTTTGCAAACTCATAAAAATCCCAATCAATACAATATATTAATAATGTATTATAGAATAAATACTAAAAGTATATAAACATTTTCGGATTTTTCCTTTATTTTTGTTATGTAGTATGCCCAAATCCTTTATAAACAGAAATAGAGTTTTTTTATTATGTTAAATTTACGATATGGTTCAAATATCTTAGGAAACTATTTTGATACAGATTTTTCAATAGATTCTATACGAAAAAACAGCTCTATAGGGTTTATAACTCATGCCCATAAAGACCATATTACTTCAAATTATGTTAATGACGTGTTATTAACCCAAGCAACCTTAGATATTATGAAGGTTTATGGAATAACTCCAAAATCAAAAACTTTAGAATATAATAAAAAATATAAATTAGATGATTTGGAATACAAAATAATTAATTCGGGACATGTTTTAGGCAGTTATAGTTTAATTTTAGAATATAATGGTACAAAAATAAATATTACGAGTGATATTAATACTTTGCCCACAACAGTTACAAAAGAAACTAAAATTGAAGATTGTGATATTTTAATTATTGAAAGTACATATGGCTCACAAAAAGATATTTTCCCAGACAAAGATAAAGAATATAAAAAACTATTAAACTGGTTAACCTTAAATAAGATTAATAATCGATTACCAATAATTGGAGCATATCCTTTAGGGAAAACACAAGAATTAGTTAAATTAATTTCTGACAATACAAATTATAATATTGGATTAACAAATGATGCTTACGACATTTGTGATGTCTATAAAAATCACAATATTAAAATGAAAAATTATTTTAAAATAAATGGCAATTTAAATGATTTAGATTTATTAATTTTAAATCCATCAAAAATAAATAAAACATTTATTAACGCATTATCAATTACAAGTAAAAAAAATTTAGCATTTGCAACTACTTCTGGAATGAGTTTTAATGTTGGAGAAAAATTTAATATTTCTAATCATTGTGATATAAATCATTTATTAGAATATGTTGAAGAAAGTAATGCAAAAACAATTTACACTTATCATGGAAAAGAAAAAGAATTATCTGATACTATTAATACAAAATTACACAAATTTTCTAAACCTTTGAAAGATGTAAAAAAGATAGAGATTATATAGGAATAAATATATACTCTCTGTTGGATATTATATAATAGGGATTTTCATGGGTTTTATCAAAGGACAATACATACCTTCAGCAGAAGAATTAATAGATAATGCATTTCAAAAAGCAAGAACTACAGCATCTAAAATAGATGAAAGAAATGTTGAAAAATTAGTTGTTTCTAAAGAAAAAGAAAGAGTTAAAATTACTGCTGAAGAGCTAACTGGAAAATTAAAAACTATTGTAAACCATTTTCCAAATATTAATGAATTAAACCCTTTATACAAAGCATTATTAAAAAATTCTATAAATATTATAGAATTAAAAAAAGCTTTGGGACATATTACAAGTTCATCACAAACTATAGATAATATTAAAGCAAAAACTTTAATGAATATGGCACATTCAAATAGATTACAAATTTCAAAAAATAGAAATGAATTTTATGGTCGAGTAGTGTCAGTAGTTAAAAGATGTAAGGGCTCATTAAATATAATTAAAAATGCATTAAAAGAAATTGCAAATATTCCTAAAATAAAGGACTTACCAACTATTTTATTAGTTGGTTTACCTAATACTGGAAAAAGTACTTTTTTAAAAACAATTACTGATGCAAATGTAGAAATACAAAACTATTCTTTTACTACTAAAAGATTACAAGTTGGAAAATTAAAAGTAAAATTCTTAGATTTTCAAATTTTAGATTCTCCTGGTTTATTGGATAGACCTGTTGAAAAACAAAATACAATCGAAAAACAAACTACAATTGCATTAAAAACCGTTGCCAGTTCTATAATATTTATTTTAGATGCAAATCAAGATGTTAATGCACAAAAAAACATTTTAAAAAAATACAAACCGTTATTAAAAAATTTGCCAGCAATAATAATTATTAATAAAATTGATTTATTAGATGAAATTGAATTAGAAGAATTTAATGCAGAAATAAAACAAATAATTAAAAAACAAAAAATTTACTTAACTTGCTTATTAGATTCAGATACTAAATTAATAGATGAAATAAAAAATGATATTTATAATTTAAATAAAAATTGGTATGTAAAAAAAGGCCAAGAAAGAATAAAGTAATTCTTTCTTACTCTTATGAAGTCCCTTATTCAGTGCCTTTCCTATGCCAAGAAAGAATAAAGTAATTTATTCATATAACTTAAAAGCTAATCACAAGATTCCATTTTAAGCCAAAGAATAAAAATAGAAAACTATTATTTTTTAATTACCCCTAAAACTCTATTTGTATAATCATCTAATAAAAACATAGTTAAAGGAATTTTATTCTCAAAAAATGCTTTTTTAGTTAAAATAATGGCATCCTTTCTATTTGAATCTTTAGATTTAACTTCTAAATTTAATATTTTATCATTATGATTAATTACAAAATCAATTTCTTTTCCTTTTTTAGGACTAAAAAAATAAAATTTATTTTTATAATCTATTGTATCACTTAAATCTATAAAATTTTGCCAAATATGACTTGCAAAAACATTCTCTTTTATTTTCCCCATAAATTCATCATCAGATATTAATTTCAAACTCTTTTGAAACATATTTATTTCCCCATAAACCCATTTATAAATTGCAAAATAAAAAAAAGAATCTATAAAGTAAATTTTCTTCATTTTCTTTGTGTTTATAATCCCATCTTCAGAATTGTAAATAAATAAATTTAAAAAAGATCTTTCAAAAACATCAACATATTCTTTAACAGTATGATGTGAAACGTCTGCATATTGTGTTAAAGTAGACCAAGAAATCTTTGAAGATAAAGTCTCAATTATTTTTCTTAAAATTGTTTTACCAGTATTCGCCTTAAAACTATATTTCTCAATGTCTCCTAAAACCCACTTTATATAAATGTCATAGATGTTATCATCAATAAATCCAGTTTCTAAATAATTATTTATTACAAAAGGTAATCCCCCAGTTAAAATATATTCTTCAAATTTTGCATTTATTAAATCTATATTTGATAAAATATATTCTTTAGTTAAAACAATTTCTGGAAATAATAAATTATAATATTCCTCAAAAGTCATTGGTTTTGCAATAATTCTTCGCCCATTGCCAGTCCTACCAGGCATAGTTTCATATTCATAACGCATATCCAAAGTATTTGAACCAGTTAAAATAACAATTTTATTTCTAAATAACCCTAAATCTGAAATGCTTTTTATTAATTTGCTCCAATTTTCAACATAAGATATTTCATCTATAAAAACATATTTAGTAAATTTATTTAATTCTAAAAATCTAATTAAGCATTGTTCTAATTCTTTATTTAATAAATTGGTAGCATTTATATACAAAATATTATTCAAATCTTCATTATTTGATAACTCCAATATTTTCTGCTTAATAGCTGTTGTTTTACCAACTTGTCTAGGACCCCGTAAAATATATACTCCATCTTTTAAATCATTGAACCAATCAACTTTTCTAATAAACTTTACATTTTTTAATTTAATTAAATCTGGATCATTATTAGGATAATCAATACTCCACCAAGGATTAAAATTAAATAAAAATCTAATACTCTCATCTAAATTTGGAACCATAATATTAAAAGATACAAAATGTTTATAAATCGACCTTATTGGAACCCTGACTTCTAATGAATACTTGTTTTATGGAAGTATCACTTCCAATATGGCTCTATAAATATTATCTCTATGATCAAAATCTAAAAACAAAATAAATTTATTTTTTAAATCTACTTTAAAAGTTAAAACAAAATTCTTTCCAATGTGCACTCTTTTTCTGTCTGATAAATCATTTCTTAAATTTTTATAATGATTTATAATATCAAAATCAGAATTAAACATCTAATCACTGGAAAATAATTTATTTAAATCGTCTTTAGACCTAGTTCTTTTCCCGTGTTTTGCTTCATGTTCTCTTTCTAATTTTAAAATTTTTTCAACATACTCATCTTTAACTACTTCATCAGCATACTCTTTACCATGCTTTTTTGCCAAATAAATCAAAGCCTGAGATTTGTCTTTTAAACCATACTTTTCTTTAATTACACCTAAAACTCTGTTTGTATAATCATCTACATATAAATTTACATTTACACTTGCACCCATAAATAATCACATATAAATTAGAACCAAAACTTATTTAAACTTATTTAAAATAAGCCCTACTAATTAAATAAAATTACAGATTAAATTCTATTTAGTTAAAATAAAAATAAAAAAAAGAGAATAAAATAGGAATTTAATTCCTATTTTGTTTCTGGTAAAAATACTGCGGGATTCCACCAGAATTTTATATCATAACTTCCTTCTGTATATCCAACACAAACTTTTTCTGTTTTTACTAACTCATAAATATCTTCTAAATCGCTAATTTTAGATTTATATGTAGAATCTAATTGTAAATTCTGAGATCCGTTTCTGAATTTAATACTGTCAAATAATTTAGCATCTCCACTTGAAGTTACAATATTCATTGAACCTGTTGCTTCTTCTGGCATATAAACTAAACCAACATATCTAACTTTCTCAGTATCTCTTATTATAGAATCTTTATCCCAATACAAACCATAAGCAATGCTTTGGAATTGTCCTATTGGCACTTTAGAATTTGTACCATAAATATCAGATCTACCAATTTCATCTAAAGTACTTGAACCATCAAAAGATTTACAATCAAAGCCATCTGCACAAACTAAAGTCCAATCTATAAAACTATTACCAGCTGTTCTTGGACTTCCAGCAATATTTATTGTGTAAAATGCGAATGCATCTCCAGCTTTAGTATGATTTAATTCTAAACCAACAGGCGCAGGATAAGACATATATCGTTTTACATCATATGATACGCCTACAGCACTTGCTCTTGGACTTATTTGTAATAATAAACCTTTGTTAAAACCATTTAAAGATTCAATACTACTATCAACACTCATGTTTAAACTTACTATAGGAGTAGAACTAGATCTTAAACTTGGCTCTAATAACATAGGATTATTTGTTTCGTTCTTAAACCAAATTGCATCTCCTTTGTAATCTACACCATAACCTATTCTTTCAATTACTCCATTTTTAACACCCATAGTTGCATCTAAAGGCATATAGTAAACTGGATTATTATCTTCGCTTATTAATTCTAAATAAATAGTTATTTTCTCTACATTTGAATTTACACTATTATTTAGATATATTTGTTTTTCTTTTATTTCATCAACATAAGTTATTGCAACAGTTACATTATACAATCCAGCTTTTTCTAATTTATAACCTTCATTATTCATTGCAGAATAACTTAAAGGTTTAAACTCAATTTTATTTTGAGAATATAAATCAGTTATTATTGCTTTTGCATGTTTTCCAAAACCTAAGAATGTTGTATTTAATGCATAATCTACAAAATCATTAAAGAAATCTTTTGTATAACCATCTTTCATTAAATATGCTTTAAAATTTAATTCCTCATAAGCAATTTTAGATTTTGTATCAGTAGCATTAAAATCTAAACTGCTTTTTGTATTTTGAGAAATACTCTTTAAACTATCATTTAATGTACTTTCAGTAAATAAATTAATTAAAGCCATATTGAATTGTAGAGAATCACAATAAATATAATTGTTATCAGAATTACATTTTTCTAACCAATATGTATCATATGCCCAGTTATATTCTACTTTTGGGGCATATTCTAATCCAGTTGCACCTCTTAAACCATTTGCACCAAAACAATTATAATTTGGTATATTAATTACTTGTTCTTCTTGTGACAAATTCTTAAATAATAATACAAATGCATCTTTACCCTGTACTTGTGCTTCTTCAACATCTCTTTCAACATATTCTTTCGAAACATTATTATCTAATTCTGCCAACCTAGTTTTATCCTCAACTTTACACCAACCTAACCTTCTAGTTGATTCTTTACCTAAAGTCATGGCTTCAACAGTTTGCATAGTTGTATCTGCATTATCAGTTAAAGTTTTTGCAATTGGAGTCTTACCAACATATTCTGGCAAACCTTTTACATCAAAACTTAAAACAAAATGTTCTACCGCATCAATATTATCTACATTAGGATCTATAGCTATAGGATAATAAACAACATATTTATCATTTGATTTTCTTACAAAGTTTTTATCAGACATTAAATCAACATCAATTTTAGTAGATGGTGAAACATCCCCTTGCGATTTAAATTTAGGTTCATAAATACTTGCTGAATTTACATCCAAAGTTTTTACCCTTACAGAAATTAATCTTTGCAAAGTAGCTAAAGTATCATTTTTTCCTATAGTTGCCAAACCACCAATAAAAGTAGTTAAGAAATTAGTTAAACCACCAACAATAGCACCAACACCTGGACCAAAAAATCCACCTATTAATGCACCTGCATTACCTAATCCATTACCCCATTTCGCACCCGCTTGTGCTCCTGGAGATTCTCCAGAAGCAAATTGTTGTAATTTATCTCCCAAGAAATAAGATGCACTCACAATTCCAGTTGTCAAAGCAATCTTACCTTGTGGTGTTGACGAATCAAACAAACTCCCCACACCCTCTTTAAGAGAATTAACAATATCGCCAATCCCCGCATGTGCAAACGGCATTGTAAACAACAATGCAAATATCAAAAACATTTTTCCAAATAATATATTTTTTTCATTCATATTAATCACATCCAATTTGGGGAATAAACATTTAAATTCTTATTTTTAAATTTTTTAATAATACACATCACATCACCATAAAAATAAAAATATTAATTAATCCTAAACATACCTTCAGAAAGTAACTTACTTTCTCTACCGCTATTATTTAACGTAAAACTCCCTGAGTTATCTTTTGTATATGGTTTACCTGTTAAATCAAAATATCCTGCATTCCCGACATTCGGCTGATATATTGGCACATTATCAGAAGTTAATCCAACAAAATTATAAGTTGTACCCTTCAAAATAAATGACTTACCATTATTATTTATGGTTGCACAATTAGCAGTAACACATTCTAACTTTTTAGTATTAAAATAATTATTAAAATTTAGACTAGTAGCAGGAGCAGCAGCAGGAGCAGGAGCAGGAGCAGCAGCAGGAGCAGCAGCAGGAGCAGCAGCAGGAGCAGCAGCAGGAGCAGCAGCAGGA
>CAZQQS010000012.1:0-9578 GCA_964595665.1 uncultured archaeon
GTCTTAAATCTTTTACAAAGTGTCATGAACTATAAGTTCAAGTCACAGTCTACCCCAAAGAAAACTGTATGTTTCACTTCGTTCAAGCATACATAATGAGATAATATATTTTTACAGCATTATATATATAAATATACGGGTTTTTAATATTTTATGAAGAATAAAGAATTTTTTTATAGACAATACGATAAAATTAATTGGGAAAAACAAGAAAAAACTCGAATAAATGTAAATATAAATGATTTTATTTTAAAAGAAATTATTTCTCAAAGTAAAAATAAAACTTTGAAAATATTTGATATAGGTTTTGGTATAGGCATATTTTTCGAACAATTACAAAAGTTAAGTAATAAATATTCTATTTGTGCTGAAGGTTGTGAACCATCAGAAAAGAACTATGATTATTTTTCTAAGAATTTTAAACTAAAAAATAAAAAGCTTAAATTAAAAACATACAGAAAATCTTTTTTTGAAACAATTACAAAATCAAAATATGATTTTATTGTTTCTGTATATAGTTTTCCACACATATTATTTGGAGATTTGGATGCTACTATAAAACAAATTAGATCTATGCTTTTACCTGGGGGAAAATTTGTTTTAGCAGTTGCAAATGAAAAATATATTAAAAGCAAATTAAAATTAAAAAAAGATTTATTTATTGAATCTTGTTTAGTTAAGTATAAAGGTAAGGAATATTCTGAAGTTTTACATTATACTGATATTCCTGAAATTGGAAAAGTTATTGATTATAATAGAGATGAACAATTATATTTAGATTTATTTAAGAATAACAAATTTAAATTAGTTTCAAGAAAAGATTTTAATGATCATGGATTTATTTGCACTATTTTTGTTTTTGGAAAAAATTAGTTGATGTTATGGATTGGGAAGTATATTTAATAAAAGAATATAAATATTGGAAATTGTATTTGCATATTAATCAATATTATTTGGGCAGAGTTCATGTTTGGGCTAAACGTGAAGGTTTATTGGATTTAATGAACATAAATAAAGAAGAACAAGAGGAATTATTTCAAATTGGAAAAGAAGCAAATAAGGCATTAAAAGAATTATTTAATTATGATTTAATGAGTTATATTGTGCAAGGACAAAAAACACAACATTTGCATGTTCATTTTATTCCTAGATATAAAGAGCCGCGAACATTTAATGGAATTAAATTTGTTGATGAACAATGGGGTAAAAGTTATTCTCCATATAATAACGATTTTGATATTTCTTTAGAAACCAAATTAAAATTAGTTGAAGAAATAAAAAAAGTAATTTAATTTTTCTTTACACTTTTGCATTTGGCATTTGGAGTTATAATTCTTTTTTGATCTGGGAATTCTATTTTAGAATAATCGTTTAATTCGTGCAATAAAATACCTAAAGCAGCAACTTCAGAATGAGGTTGATTTGTAATTGATAAATTTACGTCTGCTAAATTATAAATTTCAGTTGGCACTTTTTGTGAGCCAATTATAATTAAAATTGGTTTTTTATCTTTTTCTAATTTTGGTTTTTGTTTTAAAAATTCTTTTAAATCTAAACCATACATAGTTAAATGAATTATATAATATTTAGATTTATTTTTTTCTAAAAAATCCAAATAGTTTTTTTTGTATTCAACAGGGAATTCTCCACCCCATTGTTTGCAAATATCTTTTACACTTTTTTCAAAATGGTTATCTTCTTGGCCACAATAGTATATTTTATTGCAACCAAAAGCTCTTGATACTAAAGCACAGTGAGTTGTTGTTCTTTTGTCTCTATCAATTCTATGCCCAAATCTAAAAATAGTAATATCCATATTATCACAAAAAATCGTAAGTCTCACTTCGTGTGCCTTTACGATGCCATATCGCAAACAGGATTTGCTTTAAGTCATTTTAAGTTGTCCTTCAGACACCTTTAAAAATGCAGTCGCCGGGATTCGAACCCGGGTTTACAGCTTGGAAGGCAATCGTCCTACCACTAGACTACAACTGCTTAATGATTTATAAAATCAGTAATATATTATTGGATAGCAAGATTTAAAAATCAATTATCTTCTAACTATTCTTTTAAAAAAATCTCTTCTTGAGAATTCTGGTTCTTTTCTTGGTTTTGCTTTAGGCAATTTAATTGGCCTATCTAATCTAGGCAATTCTAAAGTTTTTTGAGTTAAATTCCAAGTTTTTCCATTAAAATCAAATCTTAATACCCTAGGGATTTCTTCGGTAACTACGTGTAAATCCATGTTTTTATCTCGGAGATAAAGCACTGCTTTTCCAGGAGATCTTAAAAAATCTTGTAACATAGCGTGATTAGGTCTAAAATCATAAATTAATATTGTTGGTCTTTTACCAGTTTCTTGAATTAAATCTCTTGCAATAGCATCAAACTTTATTGAATTAATTGCATCTCTTATGTCTGCTGAACGCATCGATATTAGAAATTCTTGACTAGTTGCAATATCTTTTCGCATAAATTCTTGTAATTTAGATCTTTTTCCGGGCATTTCAATACTTAATGTTTGTAATAAAGGCCATAATTTAAATAATACAAATGAATCAAAACCCATTCTAATTCCTCTTGTTATAAATTCTCTTCTGGTTACAGGTTTTTTTGTTAGTTCATTAATATTAATTCCTAAATCTATTGCTAAACCAGTAGACAATATTATTCTTAATAGATCTTCTAAACGATTTTGGCTCATTTTAGGTGAAACATCTGTTGTAAAAACAGGTAAGGGCTTAGTTCTTTCTAATTCTTTAAATAATGGATTAATTGATTTTAATCTAGCTCTCATATCGTCAACAGTGTTACCTATAGGTTCAGATGTTCTTGTGCCTTGTTCTAAAATTACAGCATCACTTTCTTTTATCCATCTTTGTATATCTTCTGTAGTTTCATTATGAAAAATAGAATAAACTACAATATATCTTGCATTAGCATTTTCGACAATTCCCCATGAAGCCATAATAATATAGAGTTAGTTTTATATATAAATACTTATTATTTAATTAAGGCAAAGGGATAACATGTTACATTACGGAAGAGAAGATCTAAAAGTTATTTTTACTAATTTAAGTGTATTGTTAAATGCCAGCTCATATATTTTTTTGTTGCCGATTTTAATGATTTTTATTTACCAAGAGCCTAGATTATACATTATAGTTTATTTAATTTTGGCATTAGTTATGCGATTATTTGCAAAATTAATTAAAACTAGCCCTAAAATAAATATTGAAAGAAGGCACGCAGTAGTTACTGTAATTTTATTTTGGATTATTTTTGGTTTATTTGCGAGTGTGCCGTTTATTGCAATTGAAGGCCACAATTTTATTAATGGTTTTTTTGAAGCAATTTCTTCAATGTCGAGTACAGGAGTATCTATGTTTGCAAGCCAGGATGCTTTGGCGTATAGTTCTTTATTCTGGAGATGTTTATTAGAATGGTTTGGAGGTATAGGTATTGTTGTTTTGGCAATTATGGGTTTGTTTATGACTTATAGTAATTTTAGGCTTTTTGCAGAATCTGAGGGTCATAATGAAAAAATTACTCCAAATGTGAAAAAAACTTTTACTATTTTTATATTATTATATTTAGCATTTACTGCTTTTGGAATTATAGCTTTAAGAATTGCGGGTCTGCCTTTATTTGATTCTGTGTATTATACTTTGTCTTCTATATCTGCAACTGGTTCTGATATGACTAATGCGGGTATTTTGGGTTATAGTAATGTAATTTTTGTTCTATTTATTTTATTGTTTCTTATGTTTTTGGGAACCACGAGTTTTATTACGCATTATAGAGTATTTATTTCAAAAAACTTAAGAGAATATTGGAAAGATAAATCTGTAATTTATATTTTTATGGTTGGAATATTTTTCTTCTTTTTTATAATGTTAAAATTTTCTAAATTTGTTCCGTTACATACTTTTGCAACTGTATTTTCTTCAGGTATGGGAGGTATGTCTTTATATATTGCTGAAGTTAATAATTTATTTCCAGATTTAGTTAAAGGAATTTTAATATTTATGATGTTTGTTGGAGCATCTACTGCATCTGCAGGAGGTGGAATAAAAAGACAAAGATTATTAATTATTTTAAAAACAGTGTGGTGGAAAACAAAAACTTTTCTTTTACCAAAAAATGCAGTTTTCTCAAAAAAGTTTAATAATATTATTGTAGAAGATAAAATAATTTTAGAAGTTCTAGGCTATGTTTTAATTTATGTTCTGTTTATTATTTTAGGAACTTTTGTTTTTATGGGTTTAGGGTATAATGGAATAGATTCTTTATTTGAGGTTACTTCTCATCAAGGAAATGTAGGAATAAATGTTTTTGTTGATTATAATCTGCCGGTTATAGGTAAAATAATGTTAATAATTAACATGCTTGTAGGAAGATTAGAAATAGTACCTGTTTTAGTACTATTTGGTTTTATATTTAATATTCGCTTAAAGAAAAAGGAGTGATTAAAATGTATATTGTAATTGTTGGTGCTGGAAAAATTGGATACTCATTAGCTAAGTTGCTTTTGGAAGAAGAACATGATGTTATTATGGTTGAAAAGGATTCAATTAAAACACAAAAAATTGTTGATGAATTAGATATTGTTTGTATAACTGATGATGCTACTAAAGATGGGGTATTAGATAGTGCTAATGTGCATGAAGCTGATGCGGTTATTGTGTTAACTGGTTTTGACGAAATTAATTTAATTGTTGGAATGTTGGCAAAAGAAAAAGGTGCAAAAAAAGTTGCAATTAAATTATCTAAAACAAATTATGATAATAAAATTTTGAATAAAATGGGTATTGATTTAGCAATACATCCTGAAGCTGCAGCTGCAAATTATATTGAACAAGTTATTGCTAAACCATCAATAGTTGATTTAGTATTTTTATCGCACGGAAATGCAGAGATTGAAGAAATAGTAGTAAAGAAAGATTCTCATTATATAGACAAAAAGGTAAGTGAATTAAATAATGATAATCATAGAATTATAGCTACTTTTGAGAAGGATAAATTGGTATTTCCTAAGGAAAACTATGTTTTAAAAGAAAATTCTCGAATATTGGTTATAATTAAAAGGGAAAAATAAAGATGATTTATAAAGATTTTGTATAAATATTATATATTACATTTATGGTGGTGAACTAATGTTAGTAACAAGAAAATCAAAAAGAAAGCCAACTGGAGGCTTAAGACATTCATTAAAGAGAAAGAATAAAACATTATCTCAATTAGCTAATCCTGCAACTTTAACAACTATAGCTAATACTAAAGAAGTTAGAAAAGTTTATAGAGGAAAAGGTGCTAATAAAAAAGTAAAAGCAGTAGCTATAACTAATGTTAATTTAGTTTTAGATAAAAAAATTGTAAAAGCAACAATTAAAAGTGTAAAGAAAAATTTATCTAATAGAGAATATACTAGAAAAAACATAATTACAAAAGGTTGTGAAATTTTAGTATCTTATAAAGATAAAGAATACTTAGCAAAAGTAACTTCAAGACCAGGTCAAGATGGTGTAGTTAATGCTGTAACACTAAGTGTTTTTGAAGATGTTAAAGAAAAAAAACCAAAAGCAACTAAAAAATAAAGGTAGTTATCTACTTTTATTTCCATTTTTTTATTTTTTAATTAATTGTTAAACTAAATCTTTAACTATTATTAAAATCCAAATCTATTTTTTAATTTATTATAATAATTATTTTACTCTTATATTCTTATACTGAAATAGTTAATTGTTATGCCTAAACGCACCCCTTTATAAAGGTTAATTATATCTAAATATAGTGTTTTAGAAATATTAAAACACAACAGGTTGTGTTGATATGCTTTGTCCATTTTGTAGTTCTGAAGAGTTGAGCGTTGTAGATAAAAGAGATGTATCTGAAGGTTTAATTCGTAGAAGAAGAGAATGTTTGAAATGCAAGCAAAGATTTACAACTTATGAAAAAATTGGGGATGTTGATTTCTTTGTAATTAAGAAAGATGGTTCTCGAGAAAGATTTGATAAAGAGAAAATTAAACGAGGCATAATATTAGCATGTAAAAATAGGCCCGTAACTATTGAACAAATTGAGTCTTTAATTTCTAAAGTTTTACAAGATATTAAACAAGAAGGAAATATGGAAATTGAATCTGTAAAAATTGGTAGCAAAATATTAAAACTATTAAAAAAATTAGATGAAGTTGCATATATTAGATTTGCATCAATTTACAAATCATTTAAAGATTTGGAAGATTTTAAAAAAGAGATATTTAAATTGGAGTGATTACTATGATTTCAAAAGTTAAAAAAAGAACTAACGAATTTGTTGATTTTAATAAAGAAAAAATAAAATTGGCTATAAATAAAGCATTTGTTTCGATTAATGAAGAACCAAAAGATATTGATGTTTTGGTAGACGCAGTTATTAAAGAATTGGAATTAAAAAAATATGAAACTCCAAGTGTAGAAGAAATTTCTGATTGTGTTGAAACTGTTTTAATGAATAAGCATCCAGCTGTAGCTAAATCTTTTATAATTTATAGAGAATATAAAAGACAATTAAGAGATGTAAGAAAAATTTATATGGGTACAGAAGAAAATAATAATTTATCATTAAACGCATTAAAAGTTTTAGAAGCAAGATATTTATTAAAAGATATAAATGGAAAAGTAATTGAAACTCCAAATCAATTATTTGATAGAGTTGCAGAACACATAGTAAAAGCAGATAAAAAAAGATTAACTAATGGAAAATATAAAGAATTAAAAGATGATTTTTATAATATGATGTTTAATTTAGATTTCTTACCTAATACCCCAACATTAATGAATGCTGGAACTGAATTAGGACAATTAAGTGCATGTTTTGTTTTACCAGTTGGAGATTCTATTTCAGAAATTTTTGATTCTGTAAAACATACAGCAATAATTCATAAGAGTGGTGGGGGAACAGGATTTTCTTTTTCGAGAATAAGATCTAAAGGAGAAATAGTTAAAAGTACAAAAGGAGTAGCTTCTGGTCCAATTTCATTTATGAGAGTTTTTGATGCAGCAACTGAAGTTATAAAACAAGGTGGCAAGAGAAGAGGAGCAAATATGGGTATATTAAGAGTAGATCACCCAGATATTTTAGAATTTATTTCTTGCAAACAAACAGAAGGACAAATATCTAATTTTAATATCTCTGTTGGTATTACAGAAAAATTTATGAATGCTGTAGATACAAATTCAGAATATGATTTAGTAAATCCAAAAGATGGAGAAGTAGTTAATAGATTAAATGCAAGAAGTGTATTTGATTTTATTACAAATTATGCTTGGCAAAATGGTGAACCAGGAATAGTTTTTTTAGATGAAATTAACAAACATAATCAAGTTGCTAATGTAGGTGTAATAGAAGCAACAAATCCTTGTGGAGAACAACCATTATTACCTTACGAATCTTGTAATTTAGGATCTATAAATTTAGCAAATTTTATAATTGAAGAAAATAAAATTGATTGGAAAAGATTAGAAAAAATTATAAGATTGGCAGTAAGATTTTTAGATAATGTAATTGAAGTAAATAAATATCCTTTACCACAAATTGATAGTATGACTAAATCAAGTAGAAAAATTGGTTTGGGTGTAATGGGTTGGGCTGATTTATTATTACAATTAAAAATTCCATATAATTCAGATGATGCAATTTATTTGGCTGAAAAAGTTATGAAATTTATTAATGATACTGGTGTAGATGAATCTGTAAAATTAGGTGAGGAAAAAGGAAACTTCCCTGCATTCAAAGGAAGTTATTGGTCTGAGCAAGGTTATAAATATATGCGAAATTCTACAATTACAACAATTGCTCCAACTGGAACAATAGGGATTATAGCAGATACTTCTGGTGGAGTTGAGCCACAATTTTCTTTGGCCTATACTAGAGTTAGTTTAGATAATCAAGAATTAATTTATACTAATAAATATTTAGAAAGAGAATTAAAGAAAAGAGGATTCTTTACAGAAGATATTATGGTAAAAATCTCTAAAACTGGTTCTGTTGTAGATGTTGAAGAATTACCAGAAGATATTAAAAAAGTATTTGTTACATCAAGAGAAATTTCTCCAGAATGGCACATAAAAATGCAAGCAGCATTTCAAAAATACACTCATAATGCAGTATCTAAAACAATAAATATGCCTTTTGAAGCAACTATTGATGATGTAAAACAAGCATATTTTTTAGCTTATAAATTAGGTTGTAAAGGTATAACAATTTATAGAGATGGTAGTAGACAAATACAAGTATTAACTTCTGGAACAAGTAGTAAAAAAGTTGTTGAAGAACCCAAACCTATACAAAAATTAATTACAAAAGAATTGCCTAAAGATGAGTGTCCAATATGTCATAGTAAAATGCACGCTCAAGAGGGCTGTTATACATGCACAAAATGTTCATATTCTAAGTGTTCTTAATACGAGCCTTTTGAAAAGCCTCCGTCAGCCAAAAGGTATGTTTCGCTATGCTCAAGCATACGAACACTTTTTATATGTTTTTGGGTATTATACTTATGAAAGAAATTGAAGTTAAGATTTTGGAAATTGATAAAAAGAAAATAGAATTAAAGCTTAAGAAATTAGGTGCTAAAAAAATATTCTCTGGAAAATTGGTATCTTATTTCTTTGATACTAAAACTAATTCTTTAAAATCTAATGATATGCAATTAAGATTAAGACAAAGTAAGTTGGGAACATTATTAACTGTTAAACAAAAGATATCTCAAACAGAAACAAAAAATTCTAATGAATATGAAATTGAAGTTTCTGATTTTAATGAAACTAAAAAGATATTAAGTTTATTAGGTTTTAATCAAAAATATAAATTAGAAAAAAATAGAATTTCTTATATTTTAAAGGATGTAAGATTTGAATTGGATAAACCAAAAGAAAAAGTGCCTTGTTTTATTGAGATCGAAGCTAAAGATAAAAAAACTGTTGAAAAATACGTAAAACTCTTAGGTTATAAAATGTCTAAAACAAAAAATTTAACATATAGAGGAGTTTTAAGACATTATGGAGTTTTAAGATAATGGAGTGTGATTATAATATTAATTATAAACACAGGCGACGGAAAGGGTAAAACAACTTCCGCTTTAGGAATAATGTTAAGATCTTTAGTTTTAGGAAAAGAAGTTTTATTAGTTCAATTTATGAAACCAGAAAAAGAAAAAAGTATTTTGTTTTTAGAAAATGCTTTTTCGAATTTTAAAAGTGTAAATTATGGTATTTCTGAATTTATTAAAAAAGGAAGTGTTCCAAAAGATTTAGTTATGATTTGCAAATATGGTTTTGAAACTCTAAAGAAAACTTATGTTGGAAAAGATTTAATTGTTGTTGATGAAATATTTGCTGCAATTTATTTTGGTTTAATAGAGGAACAAGAAGTTTTACAATTTACTAAACAAATAAAAGATCAAGTGGATTTGGTATTTACTGGAAGAAAATGTTCACATGATTTTATTGATTTAGCTGATATAGTAACAGATATGCGTGCTACAAAACATCATTATGAGAAAGGAATTCAAGCTAAAGAAGGAATAGATTACT
>CAZQQS010000012.1:9678-15946 GCA_964595665.1 uncultured archaeon
AATATTCGG
Source organism: uncultured archaeon (assembly GCA_964595665.1). Classification (GTDB taxonomy): domain Archaea; phylum Iainarchaeota; class Iainarchaeia; order Iainarchaeales; family 0-14-0-20-30-16; genus 0-14-0-20-30-16. Next base: position 9,688 of record CAZQQS010000012.1, read on the forward strand.
TTTGTTTTATATACTTATTTTTATATTATATTATTATGAAACATAATATTGAAATTCTTTCTGGAGTAGGCGATTATCCATCATTATATGCTGCATGTGATGCTGGTGCTAATGCAATTTACTTTGGTGTTAAAGGTTTAAACATGCGAGATTTTGGAAAGAATTTCACATTAAAAGATTTGCCAAGAGTAACTAAATATTGTCATGAAAGAGAAATTAAAGCTTATTTGGCAATGAATACAATTGTTTATGATAAAGAATTATCTTTAGTTAAGAAAGTTTTAAAAGCAGCAAAAAAAGCAAAAATAAATGCTGTTATTTGTTCTGATTTTTTAGTATTTCAAGAATGTAAAAATTTACGAATTCCTATTCACATTAGTACGCAAATGTCTGTTTCAAATTCGCAAGCTTGTGAATTTTTAAGAAAATTTGGTGCTGAAAGAATTGTATTAGCAAGAGAATTAAATTTAGATCAGATAAAAGAAATTAGAAAAAAATCTAAAATTGAAATTGAAATTTTTATTCATGGTTCTTTATGTATTGCAGAATCTGGAAGATGTTTTATGAGTTTATATTTCCATGATAAAAGCGCCAATAGAGGTAAATGTACAAATCCTTGTAGAAGAGTTTGGTATTTGGAAGATGAAAAAGATTCTGAGAAAAAAGCTGAAATTTATGGAAATAGAATTATTAGTTCAAAAGATTTATGCACAATTCCATTTTTTGAAAAGATAGTAAACTTGAACCCAAATTCTTTGAAAATTGAAGGAAGAAATAAAGGCCCGGATTATATTTATGTTGTTACTAAAGCATACAAAGAAGCTTTGGAATTAGTTAAGAAAAAGAAATTAACTTTGAAAGAAAAACAAAGATTAGAAAATGATTTATCTGAGACATTTAATAGGGGTTTTATTTCTGGATTTTATTTAAGAAAACCCGATTACAATGAGATTCAAACTGAAAAGCAAAGTAAAAGAACAAAAAATTTAATTTGTATTGGAAGAATTAAGAATTTTTATTCGAAATTAAATGTTGCTGAAATTAATGCAGATGAAGATTTTAAAATTGGAGAAGAAATCGTAGTTAAAGGTGAAAATACTTATTTTAGACAAGTTATAGAATCAATGGAAATAAAACATAAAAAAGTAACTGAAGCAAAAAGAGAACAAGATGTTGCAATTAAATTAAATGAAAGAGCAAGAAAAAATGATTTAGTTTATGCAATAAGATAATTATAATTTTTCTTTTACTTTTTCTAAGATATATTTAGTTGTTTTTTCTGCATCATTATCTTTTTGAATACTCATTAGTTCTTCTGGATCAAAAGACTTTTTAAATCCAGAATTATTCAAATTAGATATAAAAATTTCTTGCGATTTTTCTAAAGCTGTTTGTTTATCTTTCTCAAAGCTAATATTATCAATCTTGGTTTTTAATTCATTTAAAGAAATTTGTTTATCTAAAATTAATATGCAATCTTCTTGCAAAAAATCTTTTTCAGAAATATTTTTCTCGCCAAAATTTAATTTAACATTTATTTTTATTTTCAATACGGGTTTTAGTTTTAAATTATTATATTCTACAAATTCATTTTTTATTTTTTCTATTTTCATATTTATTTCTTTTTTTATATCTTCAATATTTGTATTTTCTAATTTTATTTCTTCATAAAAATATTTTCTTTGTAAAGGAATTTCTTTAAAAACAATTTCTTTTGTTAATGTATCAAAAATCATAAATCCTCGAGGATCTTTAATTTCTTGTTTTTTTATTTGTGTTATGATTGTTGATCCAGGTATGACAAACAATTTATTACTTTTAATAATTTGTTTTTTGTGTAAATGGCCATTAATATACAAATCAAAACCTAAAGGCAAATCATCAATACTTAAATTAGAAACCATTTCATCATCGAAAGCTAATAATTCATTATAACTTTGATGAGTCATAATTATATTTATTGCATCGTCTATTTTTTGAAAATTTATTTTTTCTAAAACTTCTTTTGCATATTTTTCTGGAACGCCAGACATTCCACAGATGTTAACTTTCTCATTTTCCTTTTCAAATATTATATTTGAATGTTTTAATTGATAAAAATAATTTGAACTTTCAATTACATCTATTGGAGAGGTATATCCTTTACCTTTATATTCATGAGTTCCGGCAATTATTACTATTGGAATATGAGTTAAAGTTTTTTTAGTAGTATTATTTTTTATTTTTTGTAAGCCATTATATTTGGAGATTATTTTGAATAAATTATCGTATGTTTTTTGACTTGGCTCTTCTAAATCAAATAAATCTCCCGGCATTAATATTATATCGTTGTCTTTTACAGCCAAATCTAAAGCTTGTTCAAAATTAATATACGAATCATTCGCTAATTCTGTATTCTCTTTAAATCCAAAATGAGTATCTGATATAATTGCAATTTTCATATATAAATAACTAAGGAAAAGCATAAATATAGTTATTAAATATAATATGTATGCAATTAGATTCATTTTATGAATTAGAGTTAAAATCCTTATTAACAGAAGAAAAATATAATTCTTTATTAGACCTTTTATCAAAAAATTATACAAAAGTTAATGATGATATAATTTATAATAAAAGGTATAGGCCCGGAGATATTAGATTGAGATATTCTAATAGGGTTTATGAGTTAGTTAGAAAAGAGCTTTTAACAGATATTGCTAGTAAAAAAACTATTTTTAAATTTGAAGACAAAGAAGAATTTGAAGCAATGCAAGATGTTTTTGATAGTTTGCAATTACAAAGTGATCCAATAAGTCTTAAACATAATCAAGAATTTCATTTTCCAATAGAGCAATATGCTTATACAATTTGTTTACAAGATATAAAGAATTTTACTTATTTTATAGAGATTAAGATTCAGATAGATGATGAAAATTTTTTAGTGCATGAATTAAATATAAAAAGCATATTTAAAAAATTAAATTTAGAACCTACTTCTCCAAAAGAATTATCAAACGAAATAACAAAATATATTTTAAAGAATAAAAAATTACTCTAAAATTGCTTTTATTAATCCCAAGAATAAAGGAGAAGGATTTTCAAATTTAGATTTTAATTCTGGATGTGCTTGAGTTGCGATGAAAAACTTATGTTTTTCTATAGGTAATTCAATATATTCAACTAATTTTTCATTAGGACTTAATCCTGATAATATTAATCCATGATCTTCTAATATTTTGTGGTACTCTGGATTAACTTCATATCTGTGTCTATGTCTTTCAAATGATTCATTTGAATTATATAGTTTTTGCACTAATGAGTTTAATTTTAAATTGGCTTTTTGCTCTCCTAATCGCATAGTTGCGCCTTTCTTATCAATATTTTTTTGCTCTGGTAAAATATCTATTACAGGATGTTTTGTATTTGAATCAATTTCTGTGCTATTGGCATTTTCTAAATTACAAACATTTTTTGCAAATTCAATTACTGCCAATTGTAAACCATAACACAAACCTAAAAGAGGGATATTATTTTCTCGAGCATATTTTATTGCATTAATTTTTCCTTCTATTGCTCTAGAACCAAAACCGCCAGGAATAATTATTGCATCAATATTTTTTAGCTTTTCAGAAACATTTTCTCTAGTTATATTTTCTGTGTTTAAATAAACGATTTCTGGTTTAACATCTAAATGTGCGCTAGCATGTTTTATTGCTTCAATTACGCTTGCATAAGAATCTTTTAAAGCTAAATATTTTCCTGCTATTGCAATTCTTTTTTTGATTTTAGGTTTATTCATTTTTAATATTAATTCTTGCCATAATTGCATTCTATTCTTATACCCTAATAAATGTAATTTGTCGCCAATTTTTTTATCTAATTTTTCTTTTGCAAAATTTAAAGGAATTTCATAAACATTTGAAACATCTGGTGCACTAATTACATAATCATCATTTAAACTTGCAAACATTGCAATTTTTTCTTTTATATTTTGGGTTAATGGTTTTTGTGCTCTACCTAAAATAAAATCTGGGAATAACCCATATTCCATTAATTGATGTATACTTTGTTGGCTTGGTTTAGATTTTTGTTCTCCAACATTATTTAACATAGGGATGTAAGTTAAATGTATTAAAATTACATTATCTTTTCCAAATTTCATTTGTAATTGTCTTACAGCTTCAATATAAAATCTATTTTCTAAATCTCCTATTGTGCCGCCAATTTCAATAACACAAACATCGCAAGATTCTTTTTCAGGTAATTTTACAAATTGTTCTAAAATTTCATTTGTTACATGCGGAATAAATTGTATTGTTTTTCCTAAGAATTTTCCTTCTCTTTCTTTTTCGATTAATTTATTTAAAATTTTTCCCATTGTTAAATTCCAAGAATTTTTTGTAGCAATATTTAAGAATCGTTCATAGTGTCCAAAGTCCATATCTACTTCTGCGCCATCGTCCATTACAAATACTTCTCCATGTTCTATTGGGTTCATAGTTCCAGGGTCAACATTAAGATAGCCATCACATTTAATTGGCATGACTTTTAAGTTGTAATTAGTTTGAATTAGTTTTGCAATTGATGCGGCAGCGATTCCTTTTCCTATTCCACTTAAAACACCACCAGTAACAATTACATATTTCAAAATATCACCAAAATCAAATTTAATACAAAAAAATAGAAAGTATTTTTAAAGAAAACTGAGTTATTTATCTAGTCTAACTCGCGAATTTTCAAACACTACATAATTATTGTTTTTCTAATTAAGATGTTAATATTAGCTAAGATTAAAATTAGAATTAAAAAAGAAAAAGATTTAGAGAAAAATAAAATTACTTTTCTCCAGCTTGTGTTTTTCCTACATTTATTGAATTTCTAAACATTGGTTTAATAACTGCTATTAGCACTACTGCTACAATAGCAATTACTAAAATCATATACAAAGTATTTGCATTACCTTGCGCTTTAGTTTCCGATACAAATTTTTTAAACATATTCAACCCTAATTACCTACATATTTTCTAACAAACAAATAACATGCAAAGTTTTCTGAATTTTGAGATTCACAATCGCTAGGAACTCCAGCTTGTCCATCTATATCTTGATATCCACATATTGCAGTTAAATAATAATCTTGATTTGCTGTACCTTGGTAATTTAAAATAAATTCACTACTAGTATCTATAGATCTTAAATCATTACAATATACAAAATGTACGTTATCAGCACCAACACTTAATTTTTGGCCTAATGCTTTTGCTGTTAAAGTAGGATTTTTTTTAGAAAAGGTTATCTTTTCAGTAAATGGCTGATACTCGTTTTGTTGAGCATTTTTTAATAAATTTGAAGCAATATCTTGTGGTTTTTGGCCACCTCCAAATAAATCTAAGCCACCCATTATAGATAATAATAATCCTAAAATTGCCAAAGATACCAAAGCTGCGATTAATAAGTTAAATACACTTGAGCTTTGTCCCTTTTGCCCTTCAATAATCATCATAATTTCACCTCTAATTAATATAAATATACTTTATATATAAAACCCCAAGCTTTAAAAAAGTATCCTCTCCTTATATATCTACTATTTATGTAAAAAGTGAATAATTATGAGAATATCGGAAGTTCAGCGTAAGATTGCTGTTTTATTATTAGTTGAGCCAAAAACCATAGAAGAGATTAATAAACAATTGGATTTGGGTTTTGAAGCAATAACATCAGAAATTAATAATATGTTAAAATTAGGCTTGATTAAGAAAACAAATGATTTTCCAACAAAATATGTTTTAGATGATCATATTATAGCTGAATTAAAAAAGAGAAAGGAAATCTCAGAAAAAGATTCTTATAAAATAAAAGTTCAAATGATTATTGATGTGGAAGGTTTAGTTAAAGAAGTTGTTGAAAAACATTTAGATAATATTAAAGGTATAATTGAAAAGGAAAAAGATATCACATTATACGATATTAAAATTTCTGATTTGTTAGCTCAAGATAACAATTATTTTGGATATTTAAATATTATTTGTACAGTAAAAGATTTTTCTACTTTGGTTAGAATTGTAATGTTTTATGCTCCCAGTTCAATAGAAATCTTAGCACCAAATAAATTAGAAATTTCTTTATATGAATTACAAGATGGTTTAATTGAATTGAGTCAAAAAACTCAAATATATATTAAAGAGTTGCAAAAAAGATTAACAAAAGAAGAAACTGAAAGAGCAGTAAGCAAATTTTATAAACCACAATAGTTACAAACATTTTTAATGTTTTAGAT
>CAZQQS010000013.1:0-15844 GCA_964595665.1 uncultured archaeon
GGCTAAGTTGTAACAAGGTGTCCGTAGGTGAACCTGCGGACGGATCACCTCCTTTATAGAGGGCCTTCGGGCCCTCTCAAATCTTTAAAAACCTTTTACATGCAATCGTGTGTATTAATTAACTAATTATTCTTTACATTACTAATCTAAATCTTGGGCTCATGGCTCAATTGGTAGAGCGCTCGCTTTGCAAGCGAGAGGTTCCGGGTTCAATTCCCGGTGAGTCCATCGGTTTGAGAAAACCGTTGAAAAAAAGCTTAAGCAATTCAGGTTTTTCTGATTTGTTTTCTAGCAATATATTTATTGCAATGATGGTTGTATAAGTGTCGACTTGGTCTTTTATAATGGGCAACTATTGTAAAAGAATTTAAAAAACTAAACTAAGTAAAAAAATATGATTATAGATCGTAAGCCATTTGGTGGATGACTCGGCTCGAATGTAGAAGAAGGGCGTAGCAAGCTGCGATAAGCTTAGGCGAGGAGCATGCATCCTTTGAACCTAAGATACCCGAATTATTCCGAAAGGAAGTATCACTCTGGGAATTGAAGCATCTTAGTACCGGAAGGAAAAGAAAGCAATTGCGATGCCTTTAGTATTGGCGAAAGAAAGAGGCAGAGAACAAACCGAATCGCATATAGTAATATATGTGACATGTGGGGTTTCTACTGATTTATATCCTAGACAATGAATTGAAGATATCTGGAAAGATATGCCAAAGAGGGTGATAGCCCCGTAAATGATTTGAAAGGGATAATTTTTCAGTCTAGAGAGTATTGCGCTTCGATATTGGCGTAAGAAAATGGGGGTCAGTAACCTCTAATTCTAAACACTAATTCGAGACCGATAGCGAACAAGTACCGTGAGGGAAAGTTGAAAAGTACCCTTGGCAGGGAGTTAAAAGCACCTGAAACCAAATGGCGATAATTGGGCACGGCTACAAAGAATGTTTTTGCTGAACGCAAGGAAGCAAAATCTCATAGTCGTGTCGTCCGTCACGAAGCACGGGCGAGGGAATTACTTTCAGTGGCAAGCCTAAAAGGTTTAAACCTTGGAGGCGTAGGGAAACCGAAATCTTCGCAAGTAATAAGGAAGATAGGTCTTAACTGGCCTTTAGTCACTGGATTTAGACCTGAAACCAGGTGACCTACTCTTTAGCAGGATGAAGTCCTCTTCCAAGGGGATGGAGGTCCGCATCCAGTTTTCTACAGATGATTTGGGTGACTTGAGAGTAGTAGAGATAAACTAGTCGAACCTGGTGATAGCAGGCTCCTGTCGAAATAGTCCTGAGACTAGCTTGGATGGAGCTCGTTTGGTGGGTAGAGCACTGATCAGAGTGTAATGGGAAGAAATTCCCGGCTCTCTTGTTAAACTCCGAATCGCCAAACAGCGTAGAAGTCTGAAAGTCGGGGGTGGGGGGTAATCTTCTGCTCCAAAAGGGGAATAACCCAGAGTGGGGTTAAGGCCCTTAAATGTTAACTAAGTGTATCAAAGGAGGTTTTTTATCATAGACAAAGGGTAAGTAGGCTTAGAAGCAGCCATCTTTTAAAGAGTGCGTAACAGCTCACCCTTCAAGATAAGAAGCGCCGAAAATATACGGGACTAAAGTTAACTGCCGATACCCTACAAAACGCTGCATAGCGTTATTTGTTAGACAGGTGTCCGCATAGGGTAGAAGTTGGGGCGTGAGTTCCAATGGACCTGTGTGGAATATGGATCCTCGCGGTAGTAGTAAAATGAAAGGTGAGAATCCTTTCCGCCGAAAGGGCCAGGGTTCCTTAGCGCTGATATTCAACTAAGGGTTAGTCGGTCCTAAGTATAGTCGTAATTCGATGACTACGAAAGGGAAACAGGTTCATATTCCTGTACTATTTGAGTATGTTTATGGCAACAAAAGTAAAGTATCTAACACATTTGGCTAGAGGGAGTGTCTTTATCTGGACATTTAAATCACGCAAAAGCATGGAGTGTTATAATGACGAGAAGTGCTTTAAAGTGGTTATGAGGCGAAAGCTTTTCTTGAGGCCGGGTGTCCTTGAAAAGGGTACTTTAAAAAATCTCAAATAACCGTACCGATAACTAGGAGTAGTGCCCCTGGTTTAAAAGACCAAGGCGAAGCGGGAAACGCCAGTTAAGGGAATTCGGCAAATTAGCCCTGTATCTTAGGTATGAAGGGTGCCCGTGAATGAGTAATTCACAGGTTGCAATTACAAGGGGGGTTCGACTGTTTATCAAAAACGTAGATCTCTGCAAGTCAGTAATGATGTGTATAGAGGTTGACTCCTGCCCACTGCCAGTACGTGAAACACCGGTTCAACGGTTCTAAGCGCTGGTAAAGAGCGGACCTAACTCTGAGGTTCTTAAGGTAGCGTAATACCTTGTCGGTTAAATGCCGACTTGCACCAATGGAGTAACGAGATCCCCACTGTCCCTAACTAGCATCCGACGAACACACTTTGTGGTGAATATGCCACATAATCCCAAAGGGAGGCTAAGACCCCACGGAACTTTACCACAATCTGATATTGTTTTGTGATTTTTTCTGTGCAGTATAGGTAGTAGTTTTCGAAGCAGTTTCGCTAGGAACTGTGGAGACGCAATGTGAAATACTACCCTGAAGAAATTACAAGACTTACCTCGAAAGAGGGACACTTTTAGAGTTGGTGGTTGGACTGGGGCGGTACTCCCCTGAAAATGTATCAGGGGAGCTCTATGGTCTGCTCAGGAGTGTTAGAAACACTCTTAAGAGTGCAAAAGCAAAAGCAGGCTTGACGGTGATTCGCATAGCAAGAATCGCCGATACGAAAGTAGGATTTAGCGAACGTTAGAACACTGTTATTGAGTGTCTAGTCTGACAGTGAAGCTATCCTGGGGGTAACTGATTTGTCGCGAGCAAGAGTACATATCGACCTCGCGGTTTGATACCTCGCTGTCGGCTTATGGCATCCTGGCTGTGCACAAGCAGCCAAGGGTGGAGGGGTTAACTCATTAAAGCCGTACATTAGCTGGGTTAAGAACGGTGCGAGCCAGTTTGTTTGATATCTGTTGGAATTGTTGGTTGTCTGAGGGTAAGATCCGCCTAGTACGAAAGGAACAGCGGGTCGTGGTCTCTGGTGTACCTGTTGTCTGATAAGGCATCGCAGGGTAGCTACGCCATTATTGATAAGTGCTGAAAGCATCTAAGCACGAAGCAACGCCTAAAAAGAGACAGCTATTCACGAATCGAAAGAGGAGTGACTACTGTACCCGTAAAACACGGGATTGATAGGTTAGAGGTGTAAGTTAGAAGCTCACGCGACTAATTCAGCCTACTAATACTAAAAGCAGTAGGTTCTATTATCATATTACTTAAAAGTTTCAAGTTGACACTTATACAACCATCGTTGTTATAATACTTTTTTTTATAACAATTTTCTCATTTATTTCTTTACTACATAATAGTATTCTGTTAAATAATAATGTTTTTAAATCTTTTTGTACTATATGTGTATATTAAATATACATTTAGTGAGTTGATAGTATGAATATTAATTTGAAATTAACGGGTGTTCCTGAAAGAGCAATTGATCAATTTATTGATATGGGTTTTGCATCTAGTAAAACTGAAGCAATTAGATTTGCCATATTACGAACTTTGGAAGACATTAAGAAACAAGAAAAAGAAAATGAATTAGTTATTAGAAAAATGCAACAAATTGATAAAGAAATTGCAGACGGAAAAAGAAAAGTATATACTTTAGATGAAGCAATACAAGAATGTCCTGAGTTAAAAGAGTTGGCATAACAATGTATGAAATTGTTTTTGATAAAGACTGGTTTAAATATTGGAAAAAAATTCCTCAAAATTTACACCCCCAACTTTTAAATAAAATGAAAGAATTGAAAGAAGAAAAAACATTTAGACATTTGAAATTTGGTTTACCTTATTTTGTATTAGAGTTTGGACAATATAGAGTTTGTTTTAAAGAAAAAGATAATGTTAGAACATTATATTTTGTTGGAGATCATAAAGAATATGAAAAATGGTATTCTTCTATTTTAGATTAAACTTAATTAAAAAAATAAAAAAAGAGAAAGAATACCCTATGGGCATTTTTCTTTTGGTAAACTTAAGCTTTTCTTTCTTAAAGAAAAGGATAGGCTTATAGCTTAACTATTTTTAAGTTTTCAACAACAGGGATAGGCCATTTTTCTTTATTCATAGCTTTTATTATTGCAATAATGCTTAATATTACGAACAAAACGTATAATACGTTCCCTATAATTCCAAATACAAATAATATTGAAAATATTGAATCTAATATTGCAAATATAATTGCTAAAATTACTTCAATAATAAATAAATTTAAACCTTGTTGCATATGGAAATTTATAAACTCATTTCTTTTCTTTTTTTCAATTGATAATAAAGGAATTAAAACTAGGAATCCTAAATAAGATAGAACTGCAGTCATAGTTTCATTACTATCTAATCCTTTATTAGCTGTTTTAGCTGTTTTAGTATTGTTTTTAGTAACCATAATATCACCTGATATATTATAGAAACGATATTTAAAAACCTTTTGTTGTTTTTAATATGCTTTTTGTATATAATATTTATTTATGGAGTTTTTTATTTTTTATTCCAATAATATTCAAATATTTTGATTTTCATAATTTAAAATCTAAAAATTTTTTTAAATATTTATTAACAGAATTTGGGTTTTTGAAAAAGATAAATTTTAAAGTTATTGGTTATGCTTTAATTTTAAGTCTTGGATTATTTGGGTTAAATTTATTAATTTCATATTTTAGTTTAGTATTAGGTTTGGATTTGCAAAACATAACTCTAAATCCAATATTATTAACTAATCCATTTTTTTATATTTGCTTATTAATATTTGCTGCTTTTTTTGAAGAATTATTTTTTAGAGCGTTTTTAACAGAAAAATTTGGAATAATTTTTTCGAGCATTATTTTTGGAATAATGCATTATGCTTATGGGTCTTATGTGCAAGTAATTGGTTCAATTATTTTAGGATTAATATTAGCATATGCTTGGAAAAAGAGTAAAAATTTTTATATAGTTTATTTTGCACATTTATTACAAAACATTTATTCGGTAATATTAATAATAAGTTTTTAATTATCTTAATTCAAAAGTAGTTTTTGGATTTATTTTAGATTTATCAAAATTAAACCTATTTTTAGATTTTAATTTTAGTTTTAAGTTTCTTTCAAAAAACATTTCTGGTCTAGCAGGCATACTTAATATTACTTAATATATATTTATAAATAAATGCACTATTTTTTAATTTATGGAAAAGTTTATTTTAGGAATTGAAAGTACAGCTCATACTTTTGGTATAGGAATAATAACTTCTAAAGGCAAAGTTTTAGCTAATGAAAGAGATACTTTGAAAGTTTTAGATGGCGGTTTTTTACCAAGAAATGCTGCCGAACATCATTATGCTTTAGCGAGTGATATGTTAGAAATCGCATTAAAAAAAGCTGATTTGAAATTAAAAGATATTTCCTTAATATCATTTTCGCAAAGCCCAGGAATAGGTCAATGTTTGCAAGCTGGAGCTTGTTTTGCAAGATATTTATCTTTATTAACTAAAAAGCCATTAATAGGCGTAAATCATTGTTTAGCACATATTGAAATTGGTAAGTTAACTACTAATTTAGAAGATCCATTATCAATTTTTGTTTCTGGTGCAAACACTCAAATAATTGCTTTTAAAAATAATTATTATAGAGTTTATGGTGAAACTCAGGATATAGGTTTGGGAAATGCTTTAGATCAATTTGGTAGAGCATTAAATATTCCTTTTCCTGCTGGTCCTATTTTAGATAAAAAATATTTTGAAGGTTCAAAATATATTCCTTTACCATATACTATAAAAGGTATGGATTTATCTTTTTCTGGTATATTAACTTCTGCAAAAATGAAGTTAGGAAAAGTAAATGAAAATGATTTAATTTATAGTTATTTACACACTTTGTATGCAATGCTTTTAGAAGTTGTAGAACGAGCTTTGTATTATGCAAAGAAAAAAGAAGTAATGGTTGTTGGAGGAGTTGCAGCATCAAAAGCTTTAAGAACTATGTTAGAATCTTTAGCAACTCAAAGAAATATAAAATTGGGCTTTGTACCTTTAGAATTTGCTGGAGATAATGGTGCAATGATTGCTTGGCAGGGTTACTTGCAATATTACAAAGGAAAAGAAAAACAAACTTTAAAAGAAACAAAATGTGATCCAAATAAAAGATTAGATTCAATTAAGATAACTTATATTTAGTGAATTTTCATTTTCCAATATTTTTATCAATTAAATAATTCTTTTAATCTTTCTTTTATTTCGCGAATTTTATTATTTTTTACTTTTCCTATTTTTTGGCTAATTATATTTTTTTCGATAGTCATTATAAATGCACAATTTATAATTGACCTTTTTAATAATTCCCCTTGTTCTAAATCATTATTTTCTAAATTGATATCTAAAGGTAGATTATGTCCAATAGATGTAATTTTTAATGCAATTATATCTGGGTATTTTGAATTAAAATCATTATTACTTATAATTATTGCAGGTCTTAATTTAGATTCTGATAAATTAGAAAATGGTACCGGTAATATAATAATGTCTCCTTGTTCATATTTTGAATAATTCACGAGCATCATCCCAGTTATCTGAAGCATTATTTAATAATTCTTTTTTTAATTCATAATCTTCTATTTCTCTTAATTTCATTATTACTGCAGATCGCATAATTTCAGTCCATTTAATTTGTGAATGTTTTTTCATTAATAAATAATACTCTTCAGGCATAGATAATGTAATATTAGTCATATAATCACCTTATATAAGTACAATAAGGAATATATTTAAATATATCTTTTTATTTTTAAATTTTGTCAAATAAAATATCATATTCTTTTTTGTTTTTCTTTTTTATTTCTGCTTTTGTTAAACCATCAAATTCATGAGGAAAAACTAACCAAGCATTAGTTTTGTGCAAATAAAAATCTGGGCAAATATTAGTAATATTATTTTTAGGTTTGTAATAAATTGTTGCAATTTTTATAATTGGATTTTTATTAGAATCTTTAATTTTATCTACAATTGCATTTAATGTTTTTCCCGAATCAAAAATATCATCTACAATCAATAATTTAGTTTTTGAATTTAATTTTTTAATTAAATCTGGGAATTCTTCAATTTTTATTTTTGTTTGATTATTTATTCCTCTATAGGATTCGGTTCTTATTGCTTTATGAAATTTTATATCTTTTCCAGAATATCTGAATAATTCGTGAATTACTATCCCTACAGGAGTGCCTCCACGCCATAAAGCAATTAATATATCTGGAACAAAATTAGAATCTAAAATAGTTTTACCTAATTTTAAAGATTTTAAGTATAAAGTATTTGCATTAATAAACTTTTTTTCCATATTAATAAAACCTATTCCTTTATTAAGCTTTTTTCATTTTATAATTATTATATTTAAAAAGGTGATTTGATGGGTGCAAGAGTACCAAAAAAAATTGGAAACAATAGAAACGGTAATGGTGTAATAAAGAATGGTAATGGAAATGGCGCTAAAAGAAATGGGGATGTATCTAAACCAGTTGCAAGATCAAGAGAACCAACAGCTAAACCAATAAAACCAGAAAATGGTTTAAAAAATGGTAAAACTGGTAAGACATTAAGTCCTCAAGAATCAAGAAAACCAAGAATAAATGAAATATTACAAAAAAAAGGTCCTTTAACAGATGAACAATTAGAAGCATTAAAAGAACATTTATTAAGAGTAAGAAGAGCAAAAGAAGCTGAAGAAAGAAGAAGAGTTGCTCAAGAAAAAAAACAAAGAGAAGCTTTGGAAGAATTGCGAAAACAAAGAGATTTAGAGGAATCTACTGAAAAAGATGGAGTATATGGACAAAAACCTAAAAAAGTAACTAATATAAGGCCAAAAATTGGAGGCAAATATAAATTAGATGAAGCTGTTCAAGATATTTTAAGAGATTTTGAACATATGAAATTAAAACCTAAAGAAAAACAACTTTATGAGGGATTATCTTTAGAAGATAAAGTAGAATTTATTTATCAAAAAGTTATAAAAGAATCAAATGTTGCTGACTTTTTAGCAAGTATTGAAAGTGTAGATTTAGCAGAAATGGCTATAAAAAGAGAAATTAAAGCATTCTTAAGATGATTATCTTTATATATTTTTGGATGGTTTATAAATAAGATTATAATTAATAATATATTTATGGGGTGTTATAATGGTAGGTATATTTGAAGTAGAAACTATAGAGTCAAAATGGGTTCCTCCGTTTGATAAGAAAAATAGTTCAAACATATATTATGTTAAAGAAGGAGAATTATTTGATTTGGAAGAACATATTAATGAAGATGTTTTCATGTTAGATAGTTTAGCTGGAGATGTAGCAATAATAAAATATGATCGAAGATTTATTGTTAAAAAAGGAATTTATTCTGCAAATTTAGATGTTTTAGGACCACAAACATTAAAATTACACATAAGTAAACCAGTAGAATTAAGTTTTATGTGGGGTAATTTTGGTATAACTAAAAAAATAACTTTTCAAGGTGTAGGTTCTGATAAGAAAGCTGAAAAAAAAGAAGCACCTGTTGAAAAAAAAGAATTTAGTCCTGAAGAATTTGCGTGAAATTATGGAATATAAACAGGCAATAATAATTAGAAATGATTTGGGTATGAAAAAAGGAAAAATTGCTTCACAAGCAAGTCATGCCTCAATATCATCTTTTTTAAAAGCGCAACAAATGAATTCCAATGCTTGTGATGAATGGTTACCATATCAAAAAAAAGTAGTTTTAAAAGTAAATTCTGAAAAAGAATTGTTAATTATTTTTGAAAAACTAAAAAAATTATTACCCTGTGCATTAATTAAAGATGCGGGTAGAACTCAGATTGAACCGGGATCAATAACTGCTTTAGGAATTGGACCTGCATTAGAAAGCGAAATTGATAGATACACTAAAGATTTGAAATTATTGTGAGATTATGGATTTTTTTGTTAGAAAAAAAATATTTTTATTTAGTTTAATTTTTCTAGGAATATTTTTTTTAATTGTTTTTACATCATTTTATTTTTCAAGCCCTGGCTTTTTAATTTCAAGTAATTTAGATTTAGATGGCGAAGAACCAATTTTATTAATAAATCTAAAGAATGATTCATTTCATGTAGTAGAAAATATTGCAATTGTTATTAATGATAAAAATATTGTTGAAAGTTTTAATTTATTGCCTGGAGATGTAAATCAATTTAAATTTGTTATTTTAGAGGAAAAAATTAATTTAAAAATAAATTCTAAAAATCATTTAGATTATGAAAAAGAATATACTTTAAAAGGCGCAATAAGTAAAAATAATTTAGAATTTTATCCAGAATATATTTTTAATAAAGTAAATGAATTATCTGAAATTAGTTTTGAGATTTGTAATACTAATTCAGAGATAGAAGTTGTTGTAGAATTAGAAACAGATGCAGAAATAAAATCTGGTTTTTTAAAGCAAGATATAAAATTATTAGTTGATGAATGTAAGATTTTAAATTATAGTTTATTGTACACTACAGAAGGAAATAAAAGAGTAAAGTTTAAAATCTATAATGATATATATTCTAAAGAGATAGTAATTAATGGTTTGGTTTCGTGATATTTATGGATGATAAAGAAAAAAGTATAATTGGTATAATGCAAAACATGCTTTCTAAAGGTGAAACTGCAGAAAGTATTATTTCTAATTTGAAACAAATGGGTATTGCTGAAGAACAAGCAAAAACTTTGTTAATGTTGGCTCAAACAAATACTTTAGCTGTTTTAAAAGGTGATGTAAAACAAATGGTTAATGATGAGTTTGGTGTAAAATATCCTGAATTTGAGCAAAATTTAACTGAAAAATTAAATGTTAAAACTGATGCAAATAAAGAAAGAGTTAAACAAGAAGTTTTATTAGAAATGAATAAACAAAATGATGAATTTCAAAAAAAACAAATTGAATATTCTGATAAATTAACAAACATTTCTGTTGAGCAAGATGCTAAAATAGAAGTTGTAAAAAGTAAGTTAAATGAAATTGCAACTAATTATGATAAGTTAGCTTTAGGTTCAACTAAATCTTTATTTGCAATGCGAATCGCATCTGTAATTTTTGGAATATTAATTGCTATATTTTTAATTTATAAACTATTTACTTTAATGCCTGGCTATTCAATAGATTATTTGTTTTTCTATATTATATTGGGAATAATTAGTGCAGTATTAATTGTATTAGGATTAATGTAAACTAAAAACAAAAAGAGAATAGGATTTTTTATCCTATTTTATTACTTATTTTTTTCTATAAATTCTTTAATTTGAGGTTCAGGATATGCACCAGTAAAGAAATCTTTTGGTTCACCATCTTTAAAGAATACAACTGTTGGAATAGACATTATTCCGAATTCACTTGCTAATTCGTTTTCTACATCTACATTTAATTTAATTAATTTTATTTTATATTCTTCAGCTAATTTTTCTAAAATTGGGCCTAACATTTTACAAGGACCACACCAATCAGCATAGAAATCTATAATTATTAATTCTTTTTTAGAGGGTTCTACTACATCTTTATTGAAATCTATCATTAAATCACCTTTTATTATTTAAAATATGTTTTAGATATAAAAAATATCATAACCTATTTAAATTATTCTTAGGAATACTAGAATAAAGTCAATATAATCATATTCTGATAATCCTAAGGTATATATATTTTTGCTTATATATTATAAATATGGCTGAATTATACGATAATGAACAAGAATATAATGAAGATTATGAAGATTTAGAAGATAAATTAGAAGAAAAGCCAATTTATGATTCTTCATTAGATGATGATTCTACAAATCCTTTTGTTCAAAAGTTTCAGTATTTTTTTGATAGATATTATAAACCTACTTTAGAAAAATTAATTCAAGATTATCCTGTTAAAAAAAGTTTAATTATTGACTTTGAATTAATTGAACAATTTGATCCTAGTTTAGCTGATGAATTAATTGATAATCCAGATTATATTTTAGAAGCAATGTTGTTAGCTTCACAAAAATATAAATCTAGTTTATTAGGTGAAGATAAAAGTTTTGAACCTTATATTAGAATAAATAACTTGCCTAAAGATAAAAGGCAAATGATAAAATATTTATCCTCAAGACACATAGGTAAATTTGTTTGTATTGAAGGTTTAGTAAAACAATTTACAACAGTAATGCCTAAGTTAAAAAAAGCTCGTTTTGTTTGTGGCAAATGTGGACACGAATTAGATTTGTCTCAAGAAGGCATAGATGTTGTTAGACCTAAAATGTGTCCAGAATGTAAACATAAGGCATTTATTTTAGATGAAAACAATAGTGAATTTATTGATTATCAAAAATTGGAAGTTCAAGATTTATTAGAAAACTTAAGAGGTGGAGAACAATCTAGCACAATAAATATTTATGTGCAAGGTGATTTAGTAAATACTTTTACAGCAGGTGAAAGATTAATAATTTCTGGAATATTAAGATTAAGAAACCCAAAAGAAATGAAACAAACTGTATTTGGGCAATATATTTTATGTTCAAGTATAGAATCCAGTAAACAAGATTATGAAAATATTGAAATTACAAAAGAAGATGAAGAAAAATTAAAAGAATTATCTCAGAATCCCGAAGTATATAATATGTTAATAGATTCTATTGCACCACATATTTCTGGTCATAAAGAAATTAAAGAAGGTGTAATATTACAATTGTTTGGTGGAGTAAGAAAGATATTAGATAATAAATCTAAAATTAGAGGAAATATCCATATTTTAATTGTTGGAGATCCAGGAGTAGGAAAATCTCAAATATTATTGGCAGCATCACATATTGCTCCAAAAAGTATTTATATTGTAGGAAAAACAGCTTCTGGTGCTGGTTTGACTGCAAGTGCAGTAAAAGATGAGTTTGGTGAGGGCGGTTGGACACTAAAAGCTGGTGCTTTGGTATTAGCGAGTGGTGGATTTGCAATGGTAGATGAATTCGATAAAATGGATTCTGAAGATAGAAGTGCAATGCATGAAGCATTAGAACAAGAAACAGTTTCAATTGCAAAAGCAGGTATTGTAACTTCTTTTAAAACTGAAACTTCTGTTTTAGCTGCAGCAAATCCAAAATTTGGAAGATTTAATATTTATAAAACTTTACCAGAACAAATAGAAGTGCCTCCAACATTGATGTCTAGATTTGATTTATTTTTTATTTTGCAAGATATAGTTGATGAAAAAAAAGATACTGATACTGTAAATTCAATTATTAAAACTCATAAAACAGGAGCATTATTACAAAAACAAGGTTATCATAATTTATCTGAAAAAGATAAAGGTTCTTTAGAAAAAATTAATACTACTCCATCATTAGATGTTGAATTATTAAGAAAATATATTTCTTATGCAAGAACAAGAATATTTCCAGTATTGAGTGAGAATGCAGGAAAAATTTTGCAAAAGTTTTTCATAGGTTTAAGACAAAAAAGTCAAGGTGGAGCCGTGACTGTAACCTTTAGACAATTAGAAGCTTTAATTAGATTAGCAGAAGCAAGTGCAAGAGTAAGATTATCAGATAAAGTTTTAGAAGAAGATGTAGAAAGAGCATTAAAATTGTATAGAAAATCTATGGAACAAGTTGGTATGGATCCAGAAACTGGTGAAATGGATATTGATATTATTACAACAGGTCAAAGTCATAGTCAAAGTAATAAACTAATGCGAGTTTTAGATATAATAAAAAAATTGGCATCTTCTGGTGAAGGGGTTGCAAAAATTGATGATATTTATAACGCTACAGAAGCTGAAAGTATAGATAAAGCAAAAACTCGAGAATTGATTGAAAAATTACAGAAAGTTGGAGATATTTATGAACCAAGAACACACCAATACAAACCTTCGCAAAAAGATTGATTTTAAAACAAAAGTTTTGTTTCAAATATTTTTTTCATATTTATTCTCTTTTTTAATTGGGATAGCAATATTGTATTTATTGAATTTAGTGCAAGTTCCAAAAGAAACTTTTTTTGAATCTTCAAGTTATTTGAATGCGATTTATTTTTTTGTATTAATTTTGGTGCAAACAGCAATTATAATTTTTTTAATTAAGTTTTTTAAGAAAATTAATTTTTTGAAGATTATAGATATTTTTGTTACGTTCTTTGCTTTATTTGGAATATTAAGTTTTTTTATATCCAATTTAATTGTTTTGATTGTTTTAACAATTTTATTAGTTTTAATTAAAGAATTTTGGAAAAATAAATGGTATAGAAATTTTATTATATTTTTGATTTCTGGATTTTTTTCAGCATATTTTTCATATACTTTAGGAATAGTTCCAATTTTAGTGTTATTAATCTTAATTGCAATTTATGATTTTATTGCAGTATTTAAAACTAAACATATGGTTTTTTTGGCAAACAATATTATTGGTAAAAACACTTTATTTGTAATGACTTATGGAAAAGATTTACCTACAAATAATGCAGATAAAAAAGATTTGCAAGAAAGTATTTCAAATGAAAATGCTAAACCTAAAAGAGTTGTAAAAGATTCTTTGAATTTAGGTACAGGAGATTTTGTTTTGCCGTTAATAGGTGTAATGGGATTATTTATAATAAATCCATTATTAGGAATTATTGGTTTTTTAGCAGTATTATTTGGGTTAGAATTAACTATCTGGTTTTTGTTTAATAAGAAACATTTAGCTTTACCAGCTATCCCTTTGCAAGTAATATCCCTTTTAGTAATTTATGGAGTATATTTATTAATTAATATTTTAATGTAATTCTTACTTAAGGTTTATAAATATTTCTATTCAATATTTAATAATTACAATTTAAGCCGTTGGTACTGCTTTAAGCAGGAGGTATCGTTTTGGTTAAAAATTTGAAAAAGCAAGAAAGTGTAAAATTAGATATAAGTGAAAAGAACGTAGAGAAGCATATTACTCAATTAAAAGAAGCTAAGCCTCGAAAGTTTGTTCAAACTATTGAAGCTGGTGTAAACTTAATGGGTATTAATTTTAAGCAAACTAATAACAGAATCGGTTTTGATGTGGTTTTGCCTCATGGTTTTAAGAAAGAACCAAAAACTGTTTTATTTGGATCTAATCCAAATTTTATAGAAACTGTAAGAGGTGCTTTTAATAAAGTAATAACTGCTGAAGAGATTCCTAATTTAGATAAAAAAACTTTGAAGCATTTAGCTAAAGAGTATGATTTATTTTTTGCTGAACCCACTACATTAACTATTGTTGGAAAGTATTTAGGACAGACATTGGCTCCAAGAGGTAAAATGCCTAAGCCTTGCCCACCAAATATGCCTGCAGTTAAAGTTTTAACAGCAAACTTTTCAAAGACAGTTACTGTTTCTAATAAAAAAGGTAATTCATTACCAGTATTACATTTCCCAATAGGTAAAGAAGATATGCCATTAAAAGATTTAACAGCAAACTTTTTAGCAATCTACAATAAATTATTGCCTTTATTGCCAGGAAATACACAAAATTTAAAATCAATATACTTAAAGACTACAATGGGTCCTATTCAGTATATCTTCAAGAGGTAGATACTTATGGTGAACAAAGCACAAAATAAAAGACACTTTAAGAATTGGAGAAAAGAACAAAAGTCTCAAATTGAAGATGTTTTGAATAATTATAATTACATAATGATTGGTAATTTGACTGAATTACCTGCAAAAGCTGAAAGAGAATTTAGAGCATTATTAAAGAAAAACGGATGTTTTGTAAAAGTAGGTAATTCTAAAGTAATAAAACACGCTTTAAATGCTAAAGGAATTAATAATTTAGATTCTTATTTAAAAGGTCCAACTATGATTATATTGGCAAATGAAAGTCCTTTTAAATTATTTAAAGAAATTAAAAAGAATGCTTCTAGTGCTTTTGCAAAAGAAGGTATGATTGCTCCTGAAGATATAACTGTTAAAGAAGGAGATACAGGAATTCCTCCTGGACCAGCATTAACAGACTTTAAAGTAGCAAAAATTGATACTCAAATCAGAAATGGTAAAATTTACGTTTCTAAAAATACATTAGTTGCAAAAAAAGGAGATAAAATAGATGCAAAAGTTTCTGTTTTATTAACTAAATTGAATATAAAACCAATGAAAATCTTATTAGATTTGAGAACTGTTCTTGATAAATCTAACAATGCATTTTATTTTAAAGATTTGTTAGATGTAAATGTGGAATTGTTGGTTCAAAATATAAAATCAGCACATTCAAGAGCATATTGCTTAGCAATAGGCAAGAATTATGTAACAAAACAAACTATTAAACCTTTATTAGTTAAAGGTTATAAAAGTTCAAAAGCGGTTGCTTTGAAAGGAAATGTTTTAACACATCATACAAAAAAAGACATTTTAGTTAAAGCACACAAAATCGCACATACATTAAGTAAGAGGATTAATTAAGAGGTGAATTTAATGGAATATATATACGCTGCTATGTTATTAAATAGTGCAAAAAAAGATGTTACTGAAGAAAGTATTACTAATATAATTAAAGCTACAGGTTTAACTGTTGATGCTGCAAAAGTAAAATCATTAGTTGAAGCATTAAAAGATGTAAACTTTGATGAAGTAATAAAAGAAGCTTCAAGTGTTCAAGTTGCTGCTGCTCCTGCTGCTGCATCAAGCGCTCCTGCTGCTGCTCATAAAGAAGAAAAGAAAGAAGAAAAAACAGAAGAAGAAGCTGCTGCTGGATTAGGAAGTTTATTCGGTTAAACAAAATTGGGAATT
>CAZQQS010000014.1:0-14140 GCA_964595665.1 uncultured archaeon
AGTAGAAGGGCCTATGGCAGGCGGCCATCTTGGATTTACAAATGAGCAAATTAATTCAGAAACTTTTTTAACAAAATCTAAAGCATTATTGGAAAATTCAATTTTTGTAGACCCAGAAGTTGGAGGTAATGAATTAAATATAAATGATTTTTTAATTAATTGGAAAAATACTTATGGTTCAGATATAGAATATCTGCCATTAATATATCACTTGACAGCTTACGATTCTGTTTATATAATTAAGGATGCTTTAGAATATTGTGATGAAAATTCTATTTGTATTAGAGATTTTTTATATAATTTAAAAAATTGGGATGGTTTATCAGGCAAGATTACAATGGATAAACACGGGGATGTTGTTTGGAATAATTATAATGTTAGAATTATAAAAGATGGAAGGGCGGAAATATTTATTAAGTGATAATTATGAATTCAGAGACAAAATATAAACTAATTACAAGAAATTTGCAAGAAGTAATGGATGAAAAACAATTAAAAGAAATATTAAACAAAAGAGATTTATCTTTGTATTGGGGAACTGCACCAACTGGACGAATACATATTGGATATTTAATTCCTTTTACAAAATTAGCTGATTTTTTGGAAGCGGGTTGTGAGGTTAAAATATTGTTAGCAGATTTGCACGCATTTTTAGATTCACAAAAAACTCCTTGGGAATTATTAGAAGCTCGAACTTTATATTATGAACAAATAATTAAAGAAACTTTGAAAGCTTTATACGTTGATATTAGTAAATTAAAGTTTATTAAAGGAACTGATTATCAATTAACTAAAGAATTTAATTTAGATGTTTATAGATTAGCAAGTATTACAACAGTAAACGAAGGAATTAAAGCTGGAGCTGATGTTGTTAAACAAAGTGAGAATCCTCGATTAGCACCAGTATTTTATCCTTTATTACAAGCATTAGATGAAGAATACTTGAAAGTTGATGCTCAATTTGGAGGCAACGATCAAAGAAAGATATTTGTTTTAGCTCATGAATATTTACCTAAATTAGGTTATAAAAGAAGAATTCATTTAATGAATCCTATGTTGCCTGGATTACAAGGTTCTAAAATGAGTGCATCAGATCCAAATTCAAAAATAGATTTATTAGATTCTCAAGAGCAAATAAAAAAGAAATTAAATGGCGCTCATTGTGTTGAAGGTATAGTTGAAGATAATGGTGTTTTAATATTTACAAAATACGCTTTATTCCCATATTTAGAAAGAGTAAATAAAACTTTTGATATTGAAAGGCCAGAGAAATTTGGGGGAAATTTAACAGTAAAAACATATGCTGAATTAGAGCAATTATTTGTTGAAAAGAAATTGCATCCTTTAGATTTAAAGTTAACAGTTGCCAAATATTTAACACAAATATTAGAGCCAGTAAGAAAAGCTTTTGAATCTTCAGAATACAAAGCAAATTTAGACAAAGCATATTCTAATGAAAAGTAAATTAAAAATATGCCAAGAAGGGGACTTGAACCCCCGACCTCCAGATTTCTCATTGCAAGAAATCTATATTTTATAATCATCAACCAATGCTTTATGCATTGTACTACCTTGTGTAGTACGCGGCGTAGACTGACGCAACGGTCTCATCACTCATAAATTTTTTAATAATTATGAGTCTGGCGCTCTAACCAGCTGAGCTACCTTGGCACTATATCCTTTTCTTTTTAAAAAAGAAAAGTCTAAAGTTTATCCCAAAGAAAATACGTATTAATCTTCGCTATGCTCGATAATACTTTTTTTATTTTCTAAAAGAAAACTGATACTTATACAATCTTAAATTGTATTTACTATAAACTTTCTATTAATATATCTTTTTCTCTTTCTTCTTTATTGTATTTTAAATCAAATAAAGTTTCACAAATATAAAGACAATCTTCTAAATATGAATCTTTCTTTGGGCAAATTATTTTGAATTTTTTGTTGTGTAATACTAAAAATGGTATTAACATATTACTTGAATTTAAATCTAATGGTGTTTCTCTTGTATAAATACTAATTACTTTATCTGCTAATTCTTTTCCCAATTGTGTAGGTTGTTTTTTATGACTACTTACATTTGCGCCTAATATAGCGTTTTCATATATTAAGATTGCATCTGCACCATACCCTTTATGTTTTTCATTATTTTCTACAAATTCATTTTGGTATTCATTAATTAAAATTTCTTTTGGAGTTAAAGTATTTTTTATACCATCTAAAATATAATCATTTATATTTTCATTATGCCCATAAGAATGTACTTTAATAATACTTTGTAATAAATCTCCCTTTTCTAATAAATCTAGATTATTTACTTTTGTGGTTTTTTTTGTATATAATATACTTTTTCCAACATCTTTGTTATATCCTCTTTTAGTTATTTCCAATCGAGCATGAATATTTATTTTGCTTAACATAGGAATAATAATATTTTGAAAGTAATCAATACTTAATTTATTTTCATTATTTGTAGGGCCCATTAAACTTATTTTTTGATCACTATCGTGATACAATAATAATAAGTAAGGTAACATAACTGTTAATTGTGCTGGGTATTTAAAGTTTATTTGATTTGCTTTTTTTATTATTTTTGGAATAAATTCTACTTCTGTTGAACCCCTTGCAATTCCTTTAGTTTCTGCTTGTGAGATTTGTCCTAAAACTGTTAAATAGAACACATCTTCATCATTTAGGCCCTTATTTTCGTCATTTATTCGTATGTTTTCTACTTTAATAGACTCTTTTTTTAATATTGCTAATGTAATAGATAGCCTAGTAATAAAACCGGAGTGATTTTTATTTGCATCTATTATAAACATATTTTCGCCTTAAAATTATAAAAAGAATATAAAGTATATATTATTGAGACATTTCCTTTATAAAATTTGTGTTTTATTTTAGATTTGCATCTACATTTATATATATTTTGAGCTTTTTTAATATAGTGATGATATGAGTTTTTTAATTATAGGAAATAAATTGGAATCTTTAATCCTTTCTGATTATTTATATGAACATGGTTGGCCAGTAAATTTAATGTCTAAGCTTGGTTTTGAATATAGGGGCGATTATGAGTTAGCTAATCCAAAAGAATTGGAAAAGTTAGGTTTTGATTACAAACCTTATATTTTGACTGAAATTCATAAAATGAAGGTAATAGATTATTTTGGGAATATTTTAGAAAGAAATACACATACAATATTATTAAATTTGTCTAAACCAAGCAATGATTTGTATATAAAATTAAAAAAAACCTCTAAAGTATATACTGATACCACATATATTGACAAAAATAATGAAAACATATTTATTCAGCAAGGAGTTCATGGAACTTTATTAAAAGCAAAACACGTTTTTGCAGTAAATGATTTAAATTTAGCAAATAACTTAAAAACTAAAAAATGTATTAAAGCGAGTATAGAATTAAAAAATGAAATAGGATTATTAACTTTAAAATTTTTGGAAACAGGTTATTTATGGTATGTTAATTATTCCGCAAGAGTTTCTGAATTGTGTATTATATCTGATACACCAGAAAAAGATTTGGAAACATTTATTTTGGAAACTGGTGCAAAAATAATTTATAGAAAAGGAATTTTATTACCCTATTTTAAATCTGAAAGACCTTTAGAAAATAAAGGGGTTTATTTATCTGGAGATAGTGCTTTTATTAATAATAATTTAAATTTTTATAATTTTACTTTAAAAATAGATTTTATGCATTTAACCTGTAAGTTTGCACATGATTTAATGACTAAGAAAAATATAAGTTATGCTTTTTTTACAAGAGATTTTGATAAATTATTAGACAAATACTCTAAGCAAGGAGATGTTTTTTGGAGTTTATCTAAAGAACAAAGAAATAAACTAATTGAAAAAATGTCTTTTAATAAGTTCGCATTAGATTTTAGTTCTGCATTTGAAAATAGTTCTATATTATCTTTGCCTAAAATAAAATTATTGTTTAGATGATTACATGCCTGAAGTTAATTTAAAATATAAATTTATTGATCAATTAAAGAAATTATCTTTATTTTCTAACTGGAAGTTTTTTTTATTTTTGCTTTTTGGAATAATTTTATTAATAATATTATTTTTAAAATTTGATTTTGGATTGTTATTTAATTCTTTTAAAACATTGGGCATTTTAGGATTAGGAATTATATTTCTAATATCTTTATTTGAACAATATTTGTTTTATATTAGATTTAAGATATTTTATAAGAAAAAGTATTCTTTAAAAGAATTTATTTATTATATTCCAACAAATTTTTCTAGCCAAGTTATTCCTCCACCACCAGTAGGGTATTATGCTAGATTTTTGTTAACCAAATATTATTATAAAACATCAATTAAACAAAGTATTTTTTTAGTAATGATTGATAATTTTTTAGAAGCTGCATCATTTTTAGTTTTTGCAATATTTGGATTAATATTCTTCCCAGAAACAGATTTGGGTTTAGGAATATTATTAGTATCTTTGTTTGTAATTGGAATATTGTATTATGTATTTAATTATTACGAAACTAAAAAAGAAATAATAAAATCTAGTGTTTTCAAGAAGATAATTAATTATTTATCAAAAATAAAATCTAAGTTTTTAGTATCTATCTATAAAGATATTAAGAAAAATAAGTTGAGGATATTTTTAGCTTTTTTATTGTCTTTATTTAAATTTATAATAAATATTTTGAAAGTTTATGTTTTATTTTATTTGTTGGGTAATCCCTTAAGTATTATTGCTGTATTTGGGTTAGTTTCAATATATTTATTTATTAGTGCAACTTCTTCTTTACCAGGAGGTATAGGTGTAGCAGAATTATCGTTTGTATTATTAGCTTCGAGTTTAGGTGTAGATGAGAATTTAGCTTTATTAATTGCGTTATTAGAGAGATTTTTTTCAGTTTGGTTGTGGGTATTATTGGGTGCAATAATAGTAGTTTATGAAAAAGCAAATATTGCTAAAGTTCATAGAAAGTTTTTAACGTTTTTGGCCAACACTTATGAAAATATTAAATTAAATAAATCTAAAAAGAAGATGAAATTATTTAATAATAAAAATAAGTGATGTTTATGAAATCTTTTTCAATAAAAACTTATGGTTGTTCATCAAATATTGCGGATAGTGAATTTATTAAAAATATTTTGATCGAATCAAACTATAAATTTATTGAGAAAAATGCTGATTTTTTTATAGTAAATAGTTGTTCTGTTAAAGGCCCTACAGTAAATAAAATAAAAGATTTTATTAAAACATTAAAACAAAAAAAACAAAATATAATTATTATGGGTTGTTTACCAAGTGATAAAAAAACATTAGATTATTTAAAAGATTATTCTATAATTAGCCCTTATAATATAGATTTAATTGATAAGGCATTTGAAGAAATAATTAGATCTCAAAAACCAATTAAATATTTGGATTTAAAGTATTTGGATAAAACCCTTTTAGAATCTAATATAAAAAATATTGCAATTGTGCAACCATTAATTGGATGTTTGGGAAATTGTTATTTTTGTAAAACAAAATTAGCTAAGCCTTTATTTAATAGTTATCCTTTGGAGAACATTTTAAATAGAATTGATAAAAATATTAAACAAGGCGCAAAAGAAATTTGGATTAGTTCAGAAGATAATGCTGCTTATGGTTATGATATTGGAAAAAATTATATGGATTTATTAAATTCTATAGAAGAAAGATTTAAAGGAAAAGCAATGTTTAGGTTTGGGATGAGTAATCCTTGGCTTTTAAGAAAACATGAAAAAGAATTAATTAAATTTTTTAAAGAAACAAAATCATTTTACAAATTTTTACATATTCCTATACAAAGTGCATCTTCAAAAGTTTTAAAAAATATGAATAGACCTTATACTGAAAAACAATTAGAAAGTTTTTTTACAAAGATTAGAAAAGAATTTAAAGAAAACGAATTAAATTTAACAACCGATATTATAGTTGGATATCCAACTGAAACAAAAGAAGATTATTTAAAAACAAAAAGATTTATTAAAAAATATAAGTTTTTAGTAGCAAATGTTTCTCAAATTTGGCCAATGCCATTTACTAAGACTATTGAGATGAAACAATTACCAACAGAAATTAAGAAAGAAAGAAGTAGAGACTTATCTGAATTTGTAAGAGCGTTATCCAAATCTTATTTAAAAAATTATGTTGGCAAAACTTTAGAAATTTATTTTAATGATTTAGATAACGAGGGAAACATCTTGGGAAGAACAAAGAATTATGTTTCTGTGATTATGAAAAAACCTAAAAATAATCCTGAATTAGGTAAATGGAGTAAACATAAGATTACAGCTATTGAAAATTTTCATTTATTAGTTTAGCTATTATTGAGAATATAAAAAGATATATTTATATATATTTAAACAGTACTAATTTAGAGGTGTAAGCTATGTTTAATGGTAAAAGTAATGTTATTTTAATATTTGTATTTATTTTTATATTTTTATTTAGTGGATTAAATTTTATTTCTAGTGAAGATACTTTTGATGTTGGGGTAAGTGTTTCTAATGGAGTCCCTGAAATTCAAGATGTGAATGTTTGTGAAGTAGATACTTGTTCTAAATATATTGATGAAATAATTCCAGGTAATAGTACCTTTGTTTTACAAGTTCAAGGTTATGATCCTAATGGAATTATAGATATTAATTGGGATGCTACTGTAGTTCATATTTATGCCGAAGGCTTATCTTTCGATAGTAATGTAGATTTTGATGGAAATTTAGATTATAGAAAATATTCTGTGAATACTAGTTTGACTGAAGAGTATAATGGTTTTATTTTTGAAGATGGCGAGGGTTGTACGAGTAGTTCAACTAGTGTTTCCGAGGTAAAATGTTTGAAATTTACGGAAGATATTTTTACTTATGGTTTTGCTTTAGGTGGTGCAAACATATATGTTCAAATATTTGATAATGCGGATGAAGATTCTGATTATGATTTGATGTTTTTAGAAGATGTAAATGGATTAAATATAGGTTTGTCTTTAAGTTTTGCCATAGGTATTAGTGATGAACATGGAATAACTTATTCTGGTGCACCAGGAGATGAAAATGTAGAATTTTATAATGCTGATAATACTAGCAATTATTTTGATATAACTAATGAAAGTAATACAAATATTGATTTGAATTTAAGCCATACAGATTTATTATATGATTTAAATAATAGTATAACAATCGATAAAGAATATATTCACGGCAATAAAAAAGACCAAAATTTTGGTTTAGGTAGTTTATTCTTGCCTGTGAATTTAGGTATAGATGCAACTATGCAATTAAAAACATATTTAGATATTCCAGTAGGTATACCTTCAGGAGCATATTCTGGTACTTTGGGTGTTGCTATAACTCAAAGAGAATAGTGAGTTAACATGAATAAAGGTTGGTTAATATTAATATTTGGAATAATTTTAAGCTCGTATGTTTCAGCTTTAGCTTGTGTTGGTTTGGGTGGTGGGGGCTATACTGTTTTAACATCAAAAGAACAACCAACATATATTACTTATACTATCTTTAATAAAGATTCTAAAGGTGTTTGTGATAGTGGGCGATATTCTTTAGAATTAACTTTAGATTCTGAGGATATCTATAAAGTGTTTGATTTTGTAATTTCGGATGATGGTTTTATATTAAACGATGGGGAATCTAAAAAAGTATTAATCACATTAATCCCTTTAGTAGAAGATGGCAATTATACTTTAAAGGTTTCAGCTTTAAGAGCTGGTTTAATTGAAACACAGAATGCTACTGCGGTTATGCCCAAAACTATTAGTTCGATTAAAATAAATGTTAATGAGGAATATAATTCTAAATTTACTGATTTACCAAAGTGGTATATTTTAAAACAAAAAGAACGAAAACAATTTATATTTAAGATAGTTATTTTATCAATTATAATAATAGTAATTATTTTTGTAATTTTGTATTTAGTTTTATTTAGATTTAAAAAAATAAAATCAATTAGAAAATCAACTTCTTACAAATATAAGTGATTTCTTTGAAGATTAATTTTATTTTAATAATTTTTTTAGTATTATTTTTAACTCCAAATATTTTTAGTAAAGAGTTTTCAGTTGGTGCAATTATTTTAAATGGAGCCCCACTAAAACCAGAGCTTATTGAAATAAATGATCTTTATGGTATTAATAATATTGCTTTTAGTTGGAGTAGTTTTGATTATGAACATGATTCTATAAAATATTTTTTACAAGTTGGTTCTTTTTTAGGTAGTAAAGATATTTTAGATATTAATTTAGATGAAAATTATTATAATATAACTCTAGATCTAGGAAAACAGTATTTTTATAGGGTTAAAGCTTGCGATAATTATTATGGAGATTATAATAATTGTAGTGATTGGGGTTACGATTCATTTTATTTATTAACATTTATAATAATTCCTCCTTCAGGAGGTGGAGGGGGTGGGTCTTCAAGTTCTCAAGTAATAATTTATGGTTGTAAAGAATTAGAGGGAATAATTTGTAATTCAAATGAATTATGTTATGATAATTTAATTGCTACTTATGATACACAAAGTTGTTGTTTTTCAAAATGTATTTTAAAAGATGATTTGGGTAAGGTTGTGGATTCAAATATAGCCCAAATTGATTTGGAATTAAGTTCGCCAATTAACGAAATTATTGCAGTATATCCTTTAGATGGGGTAATAAATCTTTTTCAAAAAAGGTTTTTAACAGATTCAGAAATAACTATAAAAAAAACAATGAGAATTTATAATATAATTAATGTTTATGGTATGCCAGAATATAGGGTATTTATATTTATTACTATTAAAAATATTTCTAAGGATAAATTAACTAATTTAGAGATTTTAACTCTTGTTCCAAATAGTTTTGTAAATGATCTTTATGAAGTAAATAGTAACAATATATTTATTAGGGTTGTTGATAAAAATATGCTAAAATTTGATAAAGATTTTTTAGATTCTGGAGAAAGTTATAATATAGATTATTATTTTGATACTAGTAAAGAATTTATAGTTTTAGAAAATTTATTTAAGGGTTTATCAGCACCTTTGGTTTTGACTAAAATGGATGATTCTGATAATTGTGCAGGTATTTTTTGTAATGATTTTAATCCTTGTACGACAGATTTTTGTCATGATGGTTTTTGTAAATTTATAAATAATAATCTAAATTGTGAGAATGGAAGGTGTATTGGGGGTAAGTGTGTATTAGTAATTCCTGAAAAAAAATCTTTAATTAATTGGAAAATATATCTTGTAATTGGAGTAATTTTATTTATAATTATAATTTTTGTTTTATTAATATATTTTTTACGTAAACCAAAAAACAAAGAACATTGGTTTTTACAATCAAATATAAGGGATTTTATATGAGTATTTGGAATGTATTTTATAAGGTTTTATTTATTATAATTTTTTTGTTTGGTAATGTTTTTGTTTTTTGTGATAGTTTTTATGATTCATTACAAACAGATTTTGATTTAGGTAGTTTTAATAATACTATTTCACACGAAGATGGTCATATAATATTAGATACTTCTGGTTCAAATTATTATTCTGATGGTGAATTTGAATCGCAAATCTTTGATGCCGGAATAAATTCTAATTTAACTTCATTAAAATTTTCTACACCTAATTATTATAAACAAGATTTGCCTGGAAATGGAGGTGCAGAAAAAGATATTAATATGTATGGAAATGTTTTTTTAATGAATGTTAATAATGATTCTATTATAGCGGATGTTGCCGAAAGTTATGGTTTGGGCTTAGTAGGAACATTTAGTTCAGTTAGTGGAAAATTTGGTAATGCATTAAGTTTTAATGGTTCTAATAATATTGCTTTTACAGATATTTTAGTCCCGTCAAATGAATATACTTTTTCATTGTGGATAAAAACAAATACTAAGAGCAGACCTGTATTTACTTTTTCTAATGAAACGCCTTCTAATTCTACTTATGATAGAAGATTAAGTATTGATGCTTCTGGGCATTTAGTATATTATGTTTATCCAAACACAGGGGTTACTTTAACAGGCACTAATACAACTGTTGCAAATAATAGTTGGCATCATATTGCTATTGTAAGTAAATATAATGGTTCAAAATATGATATTAATGTTTATTTTGATGGTAGTTTGGATTCTAGTGCTACTAATTTAAATTTTGGAGGTTATAATGGTTATACTTTACCAAGATTAAATTTGGGAAATAGTGGAACGTTTTTTTTAGGTGCTTTAGATGATTTTGCATATTATGATCGAGCTTTAAGTTTTGATGAAATTCAAGATATTTACAATTCTGGAGATGGTTTGGAATTTTGGGAAGATGATTTAATTGCTGGTTGGCGGTTTGAAGAAACAAACCCTGCTTTAAGTTTAGAAGATACTTCACCAACACCCAAAACTTTTGTATATCCTACAGTTACAAATAATTATTTGGGTATAGGGTATAGCCCTTACAATTATTATAGTTTATTTTCTCAAAATATTTATGCGAATACAAATTATTATTTGAAAACATCACAATTCTATCCTCCAACTGCCGCTATGAGTATTAGTTTTTGGATGAAAACTAAATTAGATCGAAAAAGTATTTTAGGATGGGTTGGGGGTATGGCAAACAATAGTGTGTTTATTGAAAATGGAAATTTAAAATGGTATTTTTCATCAGCACCAACGTATTTTGCAAGTACTTCTGCATTAAATGATGGTGAATGGCATCATATAGTTTTAACGCGTAATGCAAATAATTCTAGAAAAATATATGTTGATGGAGTATTAAATAATACATCTACAAGTACATATACTATAGATAATAGTTTTACAACTGCCGTAGCATTGTATTTTTTTCATAGTGCTGTATATAGTGCTGGTTCAGGAACATTGGATCAAGTATCTGTATGGTCTCGAGAGTTAGTTTTAGATGAAATATCGAATATTTACAAAAGAGGTGTTGGCGAATTAAGATTACAATTAAAAGGTTGTGCGATTTCAGATTGTTCAGATTCTGTTTTTGTAGGTCCTGATGGCGAAGATTCTTATTTTGAATTAACTAATTCAGAGTATGATTTGTCAAATTTATTTTCTGGATTCAGATATTTTCAGTATGCGAGTTTTTTTGAAGTTTTAGATTTAATTGCTTCAAAAAACATATCTCCAAAATTAGAAGATGTTAATTTAAGTTATGAATCTGCAGTTGTAGAAAATTCCGAACCCGAGATTTTAAGTTTGCAAATTTGTAAAGATGGTTGTGAAAATTCAAAATATATTTTGCCGGGTTTAGAATCGTTTATTGTAAAATTAGAAATCAATGATTCTGATGGTTTTGAAGATTTAAATTTAGATTCAAGTATTTTGAAAATATATTCTAATATTTTAACATCTGATTCAGAAGATGATTGGGATCACATAACTTTAACGAATTTAATAAATGAAGATGGGGAAGGATGTATTACGGAGTATAATTATATTTGTTATTTGGTATCGGATAGTAATATACCCTTAAAATTTAGTTCTGGTGCAACTAATGTTTTTTTTGGAATTTCTGATTCAGTTTCAAATTATGATAATTATGAATTAGAATATTTGTTAGATGAAAATGATGTTTTGATCTCTGGAATTGATATGGGAGAAGTTCTAAGTTTAAGTATTGATACTAGTTCTGGTAATTTTTCAGGGAATCCTGGAGAAGAGAATATTCCTATAAGTACCAACACTTCAGAAAACTATATTGCTATAACTCATGAAGGTAATTGTGATGTAAATTTATATTTGGTAACGAGTGAGTTAATTTATTCGGATTATGAATTTCCTATTTCTGCTTTTGAATGGAATTTAGAAGACATTGTTTTAGAAAATCATTTAGATAGTAATGAAACATTAATTATCGAGGATTGGTCGCGAGGTGTTTATCCAGATTCAAATATAAATCATATTTTTCTTTGGTTAGATATGCCACCAGTTGTTTCTGGAGAATATTCGGGAACATTTTCTTTTGAAGTAAGAAATTAGTTTAGGTTTTAAATCTTTTTGTTGTATTTAATATTATGTCTGATTATATTGGTACAGTTTTAACTTATAATAATACTCCGAGCATAGATAAAGTATATTTTCAATTAAATGATAAAATTAATTTGAAAATAGGTCAATTTGTGTCCATAGAGCACGATAACAAAGTATTTGGTATGGTAACAGGAATATTTAGGGATAATCCTTTTTTTGAACAATTGCATACAGATTTTCATAGTATAAAAGATGCTTTTGATACTACTACTTGGCATAAAACATTAGTTGAGGTTAATTTATTGGGTTCATTTGTTGATGGCAAACCAAATAAAATTATTAATCCTCCTTATTCGGGTTCGAGAGTTAATTTTGCATTATCTAATGAAATTATTTCTTTTTTGGGATTTAGTGCTGATGGGTTATATTTGGGAAATATTGAAACAGATAATGAAAATGTAGATGTTAAAATTAATTTATCCAAATTATTGCAAAAGCATTTTGCTATTTTGGCAATGAGTGGTGCTGGAAAGTCATATGCAATTTCTGTTTTGTTAGAAGAATTATTATCTATGCCAAAAGAAAAGTCTTTAGGGTTAGTTTTATTTGATGTTCATGGAGAATACAGAAATTTTGCGGAACCATCATCTAAAGAGTTTACAGATTATAGTTCTAAAGTTAGATATTATGATGCTTCTCAAATGAAGTTTGCCTTACATTCATTAAATGATAGTTTTTTATTTAATATTTTAGGAGATATTTCTGAAGTTCAAAAAAGAGAGTTATTAAAAATCTTAAATGAGTTCAAAAAAGATGATGAAAAGAAAGTTTTTGATTTACAAGATATTATGAATTATTTAGAAAGTTTAGATTTAAAGAAAAATGTTAAAGAGCCATTATTAAATTGGTTAGCACAAGCTGAAAGTCAAAATATTTTTAGTAAAACAAATACTTTTGATATATTTAAGATTGCAGAACAAGGTAAATTAACAATTATTGATTTGTCAAATGTTTTGAATATGCTTCATAAGCAAATGATTGTAGCATATTTATCTAATAAATTATTTGAATTACGAAGATTGGAAAAAATAGTTCCATTTACAATATTTTTAGAAGAGGCACATCAATTTATTCCTCAATCTGGTGCAAGTGAATTTATGAAATCTCGAGCAGTTTTTGAAACTATTGCAAGAGAAGGTAGAAAGTTTGGGGCATCTTTATGTTTGATTTCTCAAAGACCAATAAATTTATCTACAACTGTTTTAAGTCAATGTAATACACATATGCTTTTGAGAGTTATTAATCCAAATGATTTAAAACACATTTCCGAGTCATCCGAAGGTTTAGATTCTTCAAGTATAAAGTTAATTACTGGTTTAAATGTTGGTGAAGCTTTGTTAGTTGGTTCGGCAGTAAAGTATCCTGTATTTTTTAAAGTTAGAGAAAGAAAGTCTCAACCAAATAAATACGAATTAGATTTAGAACAAATGTCTAAAAAATTCTTAAATAAAAAAGAAGAAAAAGAAAAAGATTTGGATTTATTTATGTAATTATAATCTATTCTTTTTCTTAACTAATCTTATTTCAATTAATTGGAATATAATTCCTATAAGCATTAATATCGCTGTTAAGTAAATCCAATAAATTAACCAATTAGTTGGTAAAAAATTGAATATTGTTAAAATCAATAATATTATTAAGAATATAATTCCAAAAATAAATCCTTCAAGAATTCCTTTTGTTGTCCAATGTAATTTATTCCAAATCTTTTTTAAACTATTATTTGAATTGTTTTTTTTCATAATAACGCCTTCTTTTTTAAATTGTATACTTTGTATCCAGCATATCCTAACAATAATAAAATCATAGTTATTATTCCAGGAATTAAACCATTACCTAAGGTAAATAGTCCTGTAGGTGTTGTTAATTGATTAGTGTTAAGATCAATATTATTGTTATCTGTAATAATCTCATTTACTATTTTTTCTCGTTCTTCAAAAATAAAACAGGGTTTTTCTAATAAATCTATAGTTTGGTTTTCACAAGAATTAATTATTTCATAAGTTCTTGTTTGTTTATTATCTATACATTCAGACCAATCAGAATATTCTATTTTTGGAATACATTC
>CAZQQS010000015.1:0-13610 GCA_964595665.1 uncultured archaeon
AGGTTTTCCTTAAGCAGGGCTATAATATCATTAATATGCCCATCTAAATCCTTACACAAATTTAAGAAATAACCTTTATTGTCTATCTTATTTCTTATAGAAATATATTTTAAAATTAATGTTAAAACTGCACAATAAATCCTAGGCTTTAATATCTTTTTATTACTAAAACCAAATTCATTTTGATTAAAAAAATCTCGAATACTTTTTTGTAAATTAGAACTAAATTTATATGCATAAACCTTAGAATTATTATAGACTACAATAATACCTGAATTCTTAGCTAATAAATCATCGCCAGTTACATCTACATTATAAACATCCATAAGATCTCGCTAAATATATTATAAAAAGAAATATTTAAAAACCCTTTAATAAAAATAGATTTTTATACTTTAAAGCATGTATTTATTATGGTTATTAAGGCAATTACATTTGATTTGTGGGGAACTATATTAGATAATGAAACTAAATATAATGAATACCACACTAAATTAAGTGATTATATTATTGATAAGCTAGGATTAAAATACTTCCAAAATATGTTTGTAGAAAATATGGATAAGAAACAATTCTTAGATGATGTGAAAATTCTTTTTGGTGAAATTGAATCTAAATATGCTGAAAAATTATTAAATAAACAAATTAAAACTTTTAAAATATATTCTGATGTTAAATACATTTTTGAATTGCAAAAAAAATACGATATAAAAATTGGAATTATAAGTAATGCATCTTTTAGAACTTTTGAACTTTTAAAGAATTGGAAAGACTTAAAAAAATTTGATTCTATAACAATATCTTATGAATACGAAACGAAAAAACCAAATAAAGAAATATTTGAGATTAGTGCAAAAAAATTAAAAGTTCCTTTGAAAAACATCATTCATATAGGGGATAACTTCATAGATGATTTTGATGGCCCTAAAAAACAAAAAATAAATTCTATTTTATTAGACAGAGAAAATTATTATAAAAATGAAAAACAAAAAGTAAATAGTTTTAAAGAATTAGAAAAATATTTGTTAGAAAACAAATATTTATAAAACTAAAAAAAGGAGGAATTACTTCCAACCTTTATAAGTAGCTGTTTTTACTGGCTCTTTGTGTTTGAATTTGCCGCCTTTGTATTTTACTTTTGGAGCATTATCAACACCAAAACCTTGCCAATGATGTTTCTCTTCAACCCTAACAACTTTTTTATGTTTTTTATAAGGATTAAATCTAGGTTCTCTATTTTTTATTATTTTAATAATTAACCAAATAATTAAAGCTAAAATAATTAAACCTAAAATAACCATTGCAATATAATACAAAATTGTACCTTTGTCTGAATTATACAAAACTTTAGGAACATTTACAACATCTTTAGTAAATAATAAACCATAAAATTGAGATTGTTTATCAGAATTTATTTCATAAGGCAAAGTGTATTCCAAAACATATTTGTTTAAATCAGAATTCAAATCAAACATTAAAAATTTGTTTGTATCAGGAATATGTTCGTAAAATACAAAATTTAATAAACTTTCATTTGTATCTGGAATTATACTCAAAGTTACATTTGTTGTAAAACTATTATCATCATTCTTTACAACATTAAAATCTCTTTCTAAAGCATATTTTGTATAAACTAAATTCTTATAATTTACATCTAAGTTTGTATTTAAGTCATCTGCGAAATTTCTTAAATCTAAATTTGCTAAACTATTATCTGCATCTTTAGATAAAGTAATTGTTGGCAAAGTTATTGTTTTTGCAGAAACAACCTTAAATGATTCATAAATAGTATTATTTCCTGTATATACATCACCAGAAATAGTTACTTTTGCTAAAACATCATATTCTCCAATTGTTTCAGGAACAAAATTACAAGTAAATGCTCTTGTTTTATTTACTGCAATGCTTGTAGAAGAGCTTTCTTTACAACTTTCAATAGTTTCATCATCTTTACTAATTATTATTTCCATAGTATATTTTGCAGATGTTTTTATATCTCCATAATTTTGAAATACAAAACTAATTATTGTTTCTTTATCAACAATTAATTGATTTGCTTTTACAGAAATAGCTTCTAAATCAATTTCTGAATCACTATCAGAGCCAGATCCTCCTGCAGAAGTTGTTGCTTTTGATATTGTTTTATTAGTAGAATAATTATTATTTTCAGCATTAGACTCCAATAAACTATCTACTGGAGAAACTTTACATTCTAATTTAAAAGATTTATTCGAAGTTACAGAAGGAGCCCAATCAAAAGCATAATCTTTTATTGCTGAAGCATTATGTGCTCCTGAATTTGATTTCTTAGAACCTACTTGAACACCATCAACATAAAATATAACCTTATATTTATTATTTGTAGAAACATTACCATTATTTTTTACTTTACATGTTGCTGTAGAAGCAGTTCCAGAAACAGAACTATTTAAAGTAATGCTTGTGGGTTGCAAATCAATATAATTTACTTTAATTGTTTTATCTAAACAATTGTTTTCTAAATTGAAGTCATATGGATAATTTAAACAAACTTCTAATTTAATATCTCCAACTTGGTTTGCATACCAATTAAAATCATAAAAATAATTTTCATCTAAATTAACATTCTCGTCAAAAATAAATGTATTTAAGTCAATATTCTTTACTTTAAAAACAAAAGAATAATTATTGTCTAAATTCAAATATCCAACATTAGAATAAAGAAAATTCAAATCTAAAGTTCCTTGGTAATTCACATTTACATTAGATAAGAAATCTAATGCTTTCAAATCAATTGAATAAATGTAAACACTACTTTGAACACATTCTAAAGCATTATTAGAATCTGAATCCAAATAAGAAATACATGCATTAAAATCATTATTACCTAAATTCAAATCAAAATCCCAAACATAAGAAACAGTTTTATTCTCATCAACAGTATTTAATAATAATTCATTTATTAAAACTGTATTTACATAGAAATACACGTTATAATCTGAAACATTATAATCTAAAACATTATAATCGTAATCCAATACTAACTCTAAATTAGTATCTACCCCATAAACATAAGAGTTTTTATCTAATGACAAATCTAAATTACTAAATGCGCTAGCAAAACTAAATAAAAATAAACCTAAAAATAATAGACTAAATACCTTGTTAAAATTAAACATTACTACCCCTTCCAACTTTTTAATTAAAAAACTAATAGAAATATCTTAAATATATTTAAATACCTATCGAGGAAATGAAGAAAAAAAATAATAAAAAAACACAAAAGATTAAAAAAGGATTATTTCTATATTGTATAAGGTATTAATATGAATTATAAAGAATTAGGCTTAAAAGCAGGCTTGGAATGCCACCAACAATTAAATACAAAAAAACTATTTTGTAATTGTGAATCAAATATTCCTGAAGACTTAGGTAATTTTGAAATATTTAGAAAATTAAGACCTGTTGCTTCAGAAACTGGAGAATTTGAAAAAAGTGCGCTACAAGAATTTAATAAAGGTAGAACTTATGTATATAACGCACATAAAGAAAATATTTGTTTAGTAGAATTGGATGAAGAACCCCCAAACGAGTTAAATAAAGAGGCATTAAATACAGCTTTAGAAGTTGCATTAAAATGTCAAGCAAATATTTTTGATAATGCCTTCATAATGAGAAAAATAGTTATTGATGGTTCTAATACTTCTGGATTTCAAAGAACTGCATTAATTGCACAAAATGGATTTTTAGAAGTAAATAAAAAACAAGTTAGAGTTGGAAGTATTTGTTTAGAAGAAGATGCTTGCCAGAATGTAGAAAGCTCTTCTCATACAATAAAATACGCTTTAGAAAGATTAGGTATACCATTAATAGAATTTACAACTTATCCTGATTTAGAAAGCCCAGAAGAAGTAAAGGAATGTGCCAAAAAAATTGGTGAATTATTTAGAATAACTGGAAATGCAAAAAGAGGATTAGGATCAATAAGACAAGATGTTAATGTTTCTATTAAAGAAGGAAATAGAGTTGAAATTAAAGGTGTTCAATATTTAGATTTAATTAATCAATATGTTGAAAATGAAATCAAAAGACAAATTGCTTTAATTGAAACTATGAAAATATTAAATGAAAAAAAAATAAAAGAAAAACAAAATTTTAAAATTTATGATTTAACTAAAGAAATGCTAGAAATTGAAAATGAAAAAATAAAAGATTCTTTAAAAACACAAAAAGCATTAGGATTTTTATTAAAAGGTTTTAAAGGAATCTTAGGCAAAGAAACAATGCCTGGAAAAAGAGTTGGCTCCGAAATATCTCAATATGTAAAAACAAAAACTAAAGCCAAAGGATTATTCCATACAGATGAATTACCTAAATATGGAATAACACAAAAATTAATGGATCAAATAAATAAAAAATTAAATGCAGAAAAAGAAGATTTATTTATTATTGTAATAGAAGAGGAAAAAGAAGCCGAAAAGGCATTAAAGGTAGCATATGATAGAACGTTATTATTATTTGATGGGGTAATAAAAGAAACTCGAAACCCTTTACAAGATGGCACTACAGAATATTCTAGACCCTTATCTGGAGAACATAGGATGTATCCAGAAACTGATTTGCCAACAATTAATATTAAAAAAGAACAATTAAAAGAATTAGAAAAGGATTTGCCAATTTGGTATGAAGAAAGAATTGCAAATTATCTGAAATTTGGATTAAATAAAAGCATATCTGAATATGTTGCAAAAACAAACTATGCTAGAAACTTTTCTAAATTAGTTACAAAATATAATGCATTAAGTTTAGCTGATTTTTTTATGGCTTTACCTGAAAAGATAAACTTAGAAAAATATTTGTGGATTTTGGATTCGGAAAAAGAAAACAAATTAACAAGAAAAGATTTTCCTAATGCAATAATAGAATTTTCAAAAGGAAAAACAAAAGAGGAAATATTAAACGCATTACAAAAATCTGAATTAGATGAAAATAGCAAAAAAATAATTATTGAAATATTAGAAAAAAATAAAGATTTTATTAAAAATCATCATAGTCCAATAACTGCTATGATGGGTACAATAATGAAAGCTTTAGCTGAAAATAAAATTAAACCAGATATGAAACAATTAACTGAATATTTAAATAATGAAATAAAAAAATATAGGTGATATTATGACAGAAGAAATAATCTTTACAGCAAATACAAATGACTGGAAAGCAGTTAAGAAATTTAAAATAGATGAAAAAGTGCCTTCAATAGATGTGGCAAGTTTTTTAGCATCTGTAAGCATAAGCTTTGATACTAAAATATTTCAATATTTAAAAAAAGCAACAAATACTAAAACCTTAGATGAACATATTGATAATATTACAAAAGGCACATTTAAAACAGAAGAAGATATTGCTAAAGTATTAAAAGCAATTAACTCAATGGCTTCTACAAAAGCAATTAATGCTTGTATTTCAGAAACATTGAGTCCGAAAGAAAAAGATTTGTTAAAATCATTTTTAAAAGCATATTTAACAAAAGCAACATTAGCAAAAATAAACTTTTGTGTTGATTATACTAATTTGCCTTTGAAAATAAATAAATAAATATCATTTACCTTAGAAAATGGTCGTTTCTTTAAAGAAACGATTTATATTTCTTTCTATTTCTATATTGTATATGATTTCAGAATTCAATATTTTTAAAGGTCAAGTTGTGTTGAATTACTTTTTAGACCATCCAAATACTTTAATAAATATTAACGAGCTTGCAAAAAAACTAAAAATAAGTACAAAAACATCTAAAGAATATATTGATATACTCCTAAAAAAGCATTTACTTTTAGATAAAAGCTTAAAAAATAATAAAATAGTGTGTTTAAACAATAGTGATAAATTAATAAAAACATTAAAGATTGCACGAATGCTATCTCTAATAAAAGAACTTAATTTAGAAAAAGAAATAAATAATTCTTTTTACATATTTGGTAGTTGCGCAAATGGAACCTATAATGAAAAAAGTGATTTAGACATTTTTGTTATAAAACAAAAAGAATATAATAAAGATGAAGTCATATCCTTAGCCAGCAAAATAAGATTAGAAGTTAATATTAAAGATGTACCCTACTACAAATTAAATGAATATATTAAAAAAAATAAAGAATTTATCACAGAAGTAAAAAAGGGAATTTATTTTGGAGATGAATCTTATGAATTATAATGATTGTTTAAGTGAAGGG
Organism: uncultured archaeon; assembly: GCA_964595665.1. Lineage (GTDB taxonomy): Archaea > Iainarchaeota > Iainarchaeia > Iainarchaeales > 0-14-0-20-30-16 > 0-14-0-20-30-16. The sequence continues at coordinate 6,207 of CAZQQS010000015.1, forward strand.
CAAATAAAAATTAATCCTGAAACAAAAAACTGGGTTGATAAAGAATTAAATTCTGCAGAAATGTTTTTGCATCAATCAGAACTAATTATTAATACAAATGCTTATGAATCTTGTTCTATTGTAGCATATTCTAGCATGTTTCACTCTACAAGATCTTTATTGTATTCTAAAGGATTCTCTGAAAAAGGACATTATTGTTTATTCCAATATGTATTACACTTATTTAAAGACAATAAAGAATTAGTTCCCTTATTAAAAATAGCAAATATGTTTAGAAAAACTCGACAAGATATTGCATATGATAGTCTAAATACTAGCAAAGAAGAAGCTGAAGAAGCAATAAAAACAGCTAAAGAATTATTTACATTAGTTAAAGAAATTCTAAAATAATCCACTATTAGACTTATTTCTTTATATTACAAATTAAAGATTTAGCTAAATCTTCAGGAAATTCAAAAACTAAAAAGCTTTCTTGCAATATTTTGGTATATTCTTGCATAGTAGATATAAAGAAAATATTCTTATTTAATTTTTCTAATTCTAACTTTAATTTAATTACTTCTTCTTTATTTATTGTAGATACTTGTCCTAATAAAATAATTACATATGTATTCGAAATACTTTTTGTTAAATTAATTGCTGTCAAATATCTTTTACAATCAGAATCACCCATTAAATCTATTGGATTCTTAACAGATACACCTAAAGGCAAGTATTTTTTTAATTGATTTCTAACTTTTTCTGATAATTCTAAAATAGGAATATTAAATTCTTCAAAATAATCTGATAATAATATTCCATAGCCCCCACCATTAGTAATAATAGTTATATCTGTAATTGGTTTTTTAGAAATAATTGCTGAATAATTTACTAAATCATTAACAGTATTAGCATTTATAACTTTAAATTGATTAAAAATTCCTTTATAAACAGAATAATCTCCTGCTAAATTTCCTGTATGACTTTGAACACTTTGTGAACCTTTCTTACTCTTACCAGCTTTTAAAATTATTATTGGCTTTTTTTGTTTTCTTAATATCTCAACAAATCTTTTTCCATTAATAACTTCTTCAATATAGCATGCGATTACGTCAGTATTATTATCTTTATTTAAATATTCAATTAAATCACATTCATTAATGTCACAAGCATTACCATAACTAACAAACTTATTCAACCCAATATTTTTCTTTTCAAATTGATTAATTAATATTCCTCCAACAGTCCCTGATTGACTAATTAAAGAAATTTTTCCTCTTTTTGGTCTTTTTTGTGCTTCTGTAGATAAAAATAAAGTATCTAAATTATTATAATTATCAAATATTCCTAAAACATTAGGACCTACAATTCTTATTTTATTCTTTTTTGCAAACTCTTTTAATTTATTTTCAGAAATTAAATCCCCTGCTTCTTTAAATCCAGAACTAATTATAATTACATATTTTGTTTTCTTTTTTGCACAATCTTTCAAAACATCAAAAACATACTCTTTAGGTACGGCAATTATAGCTAAATCCAATTGTTTTATAGGAATATTTTTTAAAGATGGATATGCTTTCAATCCCAAAACAATTTTCTCATTTAAATTAATAGGATAAATTTGTTTTCTAGAATTCAAAATATTCTTTAAAATAGTATAACCTATCTTACCTTGTTTATTTGATGCGCCTATAACAGCAACACTTTCAGGATTAAATAATTCATTCATATTATCACTTTGATAAAGATGGTCTTAAAACAAATCTAAATGGTTTCGAATCCTTTATTGTAATTCCAACTTCATTATCTTCTAAAACAGATAATTTTGCTGTAATTTTATTTAATAATTCAGACATAAAATCAATTTCGTTTTCTGCAAATAAAACATAATGCTTAGAATTATTTTTTAATAACAACTCAAAAAAACTTTTTGATAATAAATCAGTATCAGTTCTTTTAAAATATTTTGTAATGTCATCAAAAAATATTGCTATGTTTTCTTCTTTTTCTAAAATCTTTTTTAATTGATTATAAATAATTAATTTATTTGCATAAATACTATCATTTAAAGTAATTAAATGTAAAGCCCCTAAATTCTTATTTTGTTCTTTAAAATAATCACTTACACTTACTTCTCCCAAAAATACTCCAGGATTCTTTTGTTTTATTATAGAAATAATTCTTTGTGCTAAATTAATATTATATGATGAAAACTTTTCATCTGGTTCAAATATATCTAAACTTTTTAATAAATTATCTAAAGTATTTGGTTTCTTTTCCAAAATAACTTTATTTATCAACTCTTTAATGATTGGATTATTTATTCCATTTATTTCATTAAATACATTTTCAGGCAAATCTAAAAGATTACAATATATTTTCTCACCTAAAGCATAAGTAATCATTGGAAAACCCATTGGCGCCAATTTATTCTTTTCTTGTGCCTCTTTATTTTCATTCGGGTATTTTATATTAGCTAATCCCAAATCAGAAGAAAATGCTACAACATTAACTTTATTTAATAAAAAGTTCTCTAAAAGAATCCTTTTAGTTGATTTATTTTCTTTTCCAAAAACAAAAGTTCTTAAAAATAAATTACAGGTTTCTAAAACTTGTTCTCCCGTAATCTTATAATATCCTAAAAAACAATCTGTTGTTGAATTATCTACTTTAGAAACTTCGTGAGATTTAGGGTTTTTATTAACTGATATAAAAGAAAATAAATTTAATGGATTTGAAAAAATACCTTTTTTGTATTCCAAAGGTAATTCAGAATATTCTTTAAAATTAATTTCATAAGAATTAGCTATACTAATTATATTTTTAATATCTTTTCTTAATTTAGTAAATTGAGAATTAATAAAATCAAAAACATCTTTTTGTTCGTAAGCAACAACTTCTTGATCACCTAAAAGCAATAAATATTTTTTATTTGTTTGAGAATGCATTAAAATAAATATTGCATTTCTTGGCAAAGACTCTACAAAAGATTCAGAATCTCCAAATACCCCTGAAATTTGACAAACATATAACACAGACTTAGTTTTCTCAGAGTTTAGTATTTCAGAAATTATAAATCCTTCCTCATTAAAAAATATTTTTAATGAATAATCATCATATATTCCAGTAAATAACTCTTTCCAAGGCCCATTTGGGTATTCAATCATACAAACACCATAAAATTTATAAACATCTATTACTTATTATAATATCATAATAATATAAATATTTATGCATAGGTGTTTGTTTGGATCAAGGAATATTGGATACTATTACTAATTTAAAAAATTCTGGATTAAATGATTCTGAAATAAAAAATATGTTAAAGGATATTGGATTTGAGGATAATGTTATTGATGAAGCATTAAACTATAAAAAAACGAAAGCTCCAGAACAAAAAGAAACAGAATCTGAGGTAACAGAAGAAATTAAAGAACAAAAATCTAATGAAGATGAAATTAAAAAACATTCAGATACAGCTAAATTAGCGAGTAGTGTTACAATGAATGTTGCTCAAAATGCATCAGATAAATTAGATGCGCATAAAGAAAGTATGCAAAATATGAATACTAAAATAAATGATCTAAGTTCAGGTTTTGAAAGATTACCTACAAAAGAACATATTGAGGAAATAAAAACAATGCATTCCTCAATAAATGAGAAAAATACTAATTTAGATAAAAAAGTAGATGCTTTGGATGCTAAAATGGAATCTTTAACTAAAATAATGAAAGATATTTTAGAAAGCCAAAGAGATATTTTAATGAGATTAAGATAAAAATAAAAAATTAGATGTTCAGAATCGAACATCTCCCATTTGTCTTTTTAGTTTTTGAACAGCTAATTCTGTTGCGTGCTCAAAACCCCAACCCTCAGTAGATATATTCCAAGTATTCTTAGGTTCAATAATTCTTAATCTACAATTTACTAAAGGCAAAGTTCTAAATTTCTCCTTACCCAATTTATAATATACAAAAATCTTTGCATTTGGGCCCAAAAACTTATATAACGATTCGAATTTCTTCTCAACATCTGGTTTATATATTCCAGAAAACTTTGCAGAAATATAAACTTCTGGTTTTTCATAAATCTCTTGTCCTAAAGAATAGATATAATATTCCAAAATATTTGTCTTTGTTACTATACCTGATAATTCATTATTTTGCATTATTAGCACTGATGAAACATTTTTATCTACAAAAGTATCAATTAATTTAGATAACAAATCAGATTTACTTAAAATAATTATATCTGATTTCATTACTTGCTTTACCAAAGTAGTTTGTAATTGTAATCGAGTAATTTGTGTAGCGTGTATAAAATAGCCCAAAATTGTAGATAATGTTATTACCCCTTTTACTTTTCCATCAAAAACTACTAATTTAGAAATTCCTTTTTCTTGAAATATAGATAATACTTTTGCTAAATTATCGTTTTCTGAAACAGTTATAGGATTATAATTTATTAATGGTGTAATTGCAATATTTCCTATTTCTTTTGAAATAGTTTTTAAAAAATCAGTTCTTTGTAAAACGCATTCTAATTTTTGTTTATTTTCATCAAATACAGGTAAAAAATGTGCACCACTTTCTATAAAAATTTTTGCCACATCCAAATTAGAGGTATTTGAAGTAATAATTGCTGGTTTATAAACTATAGAATCTATTTTGACTTCTGGAAAAAATAACCCTTCTTTTAGAATATTTTTTCTTGTTACTATTCCCAAATATTTTTCTTTATCAAAAACAATTACTTGTTTATCTTTTTTTAATTTAGGAATTATTTTTGAAACTGATTCTGAAGCATCAACTATCAAATAATCTTTAATATTATTACAAGTCCAACTCATATACATCACCTCTTTACAATATAAGTATGTTTTAAAGATTTATATGTCTTTCTTATATTATATATTTATTGAGATTTTAGTGAGATTTATGCAAAAATTTTATGGAATTTTAAATGATAGGAAAACTATTATTACAGATAATAATACAATATCTAGATTGTGTGAAAAAAACATTGGTGAGAAACACAAAAGCTTTTTAGTTTTAGATGAATACGAAACAATGTATTTATTAGATAATAATTGGCTTGAATTAAAAAGTGAAAATAAAAAAATCACTGCTAAAAAATATTTGGAAAGTCTAATTGTTGAGAAAAAGGAATTTTTACAAAAATATCAAGTATATTTTGAATTTAAAAATTTAGGATACATTATTAAAACAGGATTAAAATTTGGTTTTGATTTTAGAGTATACCCTAAAGGTAAAAAAATTAATGAATCTCACACAAAATATGTTGTAAGTGTAATATCTGAAAATAAAAAAATTACTACTAAAGATTTAGCAAAAGGTATACGATTATCTATTGGATTACATACAGAAATATTAATTGCAATTGTAGATAATCAATTTGATGTAACTTACTATAAATTCTCAAGAGAAAAAATAATGTGATTCTATGACAAAAATAATTTATGCTCCTTTAAGAGAAAACTATGTTGAAAATAATAACAAGAATAATAAAAATAATGGTTGCCCATTTTGCAATTTAAATAATAAAAAAGATTTATTAGTTTATGAAGGCAATACAGGATATATTTTAGCAAATAAATATCCCTATTTATATGGTCATTTAATGATTATTCCAAAAAGACATATTACTGACATATTAGATTTGAATAAAGATGAAGATAAAGACATGATGCTATTAATTAAAAAAGCAATTAAATTATTAAAAGAAACTTTTAATCCTGATGGTTTTGATATGGGCTATCAAAGTATATTTGGAGGTGCTTCTGTAGAACATATTCATTTTCATGTTGTACCTAGGTTTAAAGGTGATACGGGATTTATGAATTTATTAGATGATGTTAATATAATCGCAGAAAAACCTGAAGAAATGGTTAAAAAATTAAAAAAGAAAAATCATATTTTTTAAGTGAGATTATGTCTTATACCATATACAAGCCAAATAATTCAAAAACTGGTTCGGCATTAAATATAGATTTTAATAAAAACAAAAAATCAATATTCTTAGAATTCTCTAAACAAATAGAAGAAAAAAAATTTGATTGGCAAAATAAACAAATATTTAAATTAAGTGCCCAAGATGCTGCAAAAATTTGTGTATTTGTTAAAGATAAGAAAGAGGAAATGCAATTATTTCATGATCCTAATAAATCAATTAATGAAACTTCAGTTAAAAATGCTGTTTTAAAAATATCTAGAAATAATTATGGCTACTCATTTAAAATAAATCAACAAGAAAAAGATAATACATTAAATTCAATTCAAATATCATTAACAGAAGATGAAATTTATATATTAATTATAATATTCAACAAAGCAATTGAAGAAATTTATAGTGATTAGATGCCTGGATTTACAGCCCCTAAAAAACCAAGTAGAACAAACTTAGAAAATAAAAAAATAGAGCTTAAGAAAAAAAGAGATAAATATGAAGAAAAATTTAAAAGAGTAAGAAAATCAATATACGATTATGATGAAGCATTAAGAATTGGAGAATATGGTAAAATGGCATTAAACTTTGCAAAGCAAGCAATTAAAAAAGGCAAAATACCTATAATTGTTTTGCCAGATACGTCTATGAGAACTTCAACTTATTTTTTTAATACTTTATTAGTTAATGCATTTCCAGAAATTTATTTGCCACTATACAAAAAATATAGACAACAAGCAATTACACACGTTTATTCTTCAAGAGAAAACAACATAGTTAAAATACCTCAATATCTAAAACAAATACCTAATGCTGAATTTATTATATTTGATCACATCCATAGTGGTAATTCGGTCAATAAAATAAAATTGTCTTTCGAAAAAGAATTAAATAAATCTTTAGATTCTAAAAATATAAATGAATTCATATTTAATGGAGAAGATAAACCCATATTTTATAAAAATACTGTACCTTTTGAAGGTTTTGGAAATGTTGTTAAAGATAAACAAGGAAATATAGAAATTATTAAAAAACGAAAAGGTAAATTCAATTTAGATCCTTTAATTAATGAAGATTATGATAATGAAATATTTTTAGAAATGATATTAAGAAGACGAGAATTAAGACAAATGGCATTATATATGGCAAGAGAATACAAATTAAAAAAAAATTAAATCTTGCCTAATTTTTTCGCTAGTTCTTCTGTTTCAGTCAATAAAGATTTAACCTCATTAATTCCTTTTAACCAAAAAGATTCATCAGAAATATCTATGCCCAATTCCAATAAAACATTTTTAGGACTATCTCTATTACCAGAACTCAAGAATTCTTTTATCTTTTTCATATTATTTGCATCTTGTTTATACATCGCTTGTAAAGCTTTAGATACTAATAATCCTGATGCGTAAGTATAATTATAAAAATAATTTCTTATATGTGACCAATATAACCACCAATTTT
>CAZQQS010000016.1:0-13396 GCA_964595665.1 uncultured archaeon
AAAACTTATTTTCAACATTGTAATTATTGCTTTAATAGCTATTTTGGCAATATTTACTTTAATTGTGTTTTTAGATAAAGATTATAAATATAGATTAGATTACGACAAAGTATTATTCTATTCAGATAATAATGTTTTTGATGACTTGTCTATACTTAAAGATGCAAATTTAGTTTTAATTGCTTTTGACAATACTCAAACAGCACATATTGCTAGTTTAATTCAATATATTCAAGTATTTACAATTTATAACAAACAAACTAATTTTTATATTATGTCAGAAAATGAATGTATTTTTTCAGACACAAATACAAGAGCATATAACATAGTAAAAAAGGAAGAATGTGAATCTTTTTTAAATAATATAAATTATACAAAAATAATTCTTGGAAACATAAATACAAAATTAACCAAAACTACAATTTATATTGAAAATAATACTTATAAAATAGTTTCAAATTCAAAAGAAAGTTTTAACGAATATTCTAAATTCTTAGAAATCTTATATCCTGATTATGCAGAAAGATTATTTGGTTTAGAAGAATTTACTTCAGATATTACTAAAAAAATTAGTTAGATAAAACATTTTGAACTTCTGTAGTTAATACTTTACACTCTTCTAACATTTCTGTATTTAAATCGTGAGATAACCAACTACCTAAATAAATTGCACCATCTTCTTTTTTTGCCTCAGATGTAATAATATTATTAAACAATAAAAATTTTCCCTCAACAACAATTAAATCCAAAGAAACATTTTCCAAAAAAGAAATTAATTCGAAATCATTTGTACAATCATAATATTTTACTTCATCGTCAATTGTAATTTTTATTAATGTAAATAAATGCGTTAATATTTGCTCTTGATTTGCACTTGTCGTGTGATTTATGGATAAAAAATAATCTCTTTGATTATATGGTTTAAAAATATCTTCTAAAACTAAAAAAGCAGATATTTTTGTAAGTGTGTTTACATCGCCCCAACCATAATCTTCTTTTATTAATGTTGAAATAGAATCTCTATAATTAGATTCATTAAAAGTATTTCCATCTCTCGAACCAGATGCACTAAAAAAAGATTTTAATGCAGAGTTATGATAATTTTCTTTATACACTTGTTCGGCAGTAGATACAACATCATTACCATATGTTAAACCATAACTTACAATCAAAACAAATATTCCTGAAACTATTGTTAAGAATAATAATGCGTCTGTCGATGCAGCTTGTCCTTTCATCATATTACCACGTCAAAACATATAAGTAAACTACTTTTGTACCATTAGGTGTGTATAAAGTTACAGGAAAAATATATTGAAAATATTTTCTTGTTTTTACATATTCTATAAATTCAGAAAAATCACCATTATATTCTTTATTTAATTTATTTTCAACATTTCTACTAGCTCTAAAATAATATTCTTGATCTTCACAATCACAATTTCCTTCAGGAATACAAAAATCTTCTGAAAATATTATTTTATCATTACATTGCGAAACAAATAACTCTTTATAATTTGTTAAACCCTCTAAATCAAATCCTTGCTCAGGAGACACCAATCCAAAAATATAATTTGATAAAATAACTAAATCTTTTGATGTATTCATAAAATCTTCATAACTAGAAAAATTACTTTTTCCTAATGCTGATTTTGCAATAGTTAATGAATCTAAATAAGTATTCATTTGTGAATTTCTATCATTAATAGTTGTGAAAACAAATGCCAACCCTGCAAAAAAAATCATTAATGCAAAGAATAAAGGAATTAAACTTGGCAAATCATCTCCAATTGAACCTATAAAACCTTTTTTCATTTTTATTCCCCAATAATTAATGGTACACAATAAAACTTTTCGCCTTGTGTACCAGATGTATTTAAACTTTTAGTTAAATCTGTTAATTTTTCATAACAATCATTAAATCCAGATTCTCCAAAAAGAGGATCATAATCACAAGGTACAAAATAAATTTTTGTTTTTTGTTCATTATTTTTAGAATATGAATTTTTAACCATATATAACACCCTTGTTTCTGTTGGATTAATATCTATTTCCTTAATTGTATTTGTGCTAGATTCATTATAAAAAACTAATTCTGCATTTGTTTTAAAACTCTCAATAGCTATAGATTTCTTTGTACTTCTATTATAAACATCAAAAATAATAAATCTCGAATTATTAGATTCCTGAGTAGTAATTTTTATACCATAATAAATTGGCGTAAATGTTGCAGTATCACTAACTCCAAAAATATCAATATATTTTGGCAATAAAACTCTTTTAGATGCACATAAAGTATCTGATTCGGACATGTATTTTATTTGTTTGGCAATAATATTACTTATTTGTACTGTTTCATCTGCTAAAAAAACATCTTTTACACTTAATGAAAAAAATAACAATATAGAGGCCATAGATATTGCAAAAATTAATATTCCTAATTTTGATAAAATAAAATCAATCATCTATTCACCTTATAAAAATATATTTTGGGAGTACCAGAAGCACTTCCAAAAGTATTGTTCTTTATAATATACATTCCATTTTTCAATTCTAAATCTGATTCTATAGTAGGCACAATAGAATATCCTTCTGGTGCTTCTGAAGATGTACCTATGTTTATCGATGGAGAAATATTCACACAATTAAATCTAGTTTGAGATGCTTTATCTTTATTATTTGTATATCTTAACAAATAACAATTGGAACTCGAACCCGGACAATAAGATGAACACAATCTTGGATCTGAAACTTTCATTAATAAAATATTATAATCTGTGCCAAAACAATTTGGGGTTTGAACACTAAATTTTGTAGATATTAAAGGACTATTTGCCCCATCTTCAATATATCTCTTCAACTCTAATAAAGACAAATCTATTGTTTTAGAACATTTTGTATTTGATAGGGAAGTCATTGCAAATGCTCCCGCAGTTAATACAAACCCTAAAAGTATAACTGATATTAACACTTCAAATACAGTATCGGATTGTCCTTTATTATTAAATAATATCATAATATTAATAAAAAAAGAATAGAATATAAAGTTTTGCTTAGTTTATAAATTATGTTTGATATTTTTGATACTATTATAGAAGATACTCCCAAAACCAAAAAAAAACAACCTAAAAAGGACTTGGAAGAAACAACTATTGAAAATTCTGAAAACCCTATAATAGAAGATGAACAAAATACAAATGATAATTCTGAAGAAATAAATACTATTGAAGAACCAGAATCTGAAGATCAAGAAGAAGAAATAATTGCAAAAAAAGGCAAAAATGAAAATGTAGAATTAACCTTTTTAGAAAATCCTGAAACTGGTCACGCAATAATCGGAAGACAAAAATCTGTTTTTAAAAAATATGGTGAAGAAGGCACATTATACTTAGGAAAAGTAAATGAACCAAATTATCCTGAAAAAGAAGTTTATTTTGATTCTTTAAATCCACAAGTAGTTTTTATTTGTGGATCAAGAGGTTCTGGTAAATCTTACATGTTAGGGGTATTAGCTGAAGAATTAGCTATTAAAAATAAAAATGTTGGACAAATTGTTGTAGATCCAATAGGTGTATTTTGGTCTATGCGATACCCAAATAAAGAAAAAAGAGAAATGGAATTATTAGATGAATTTGGTTTGAATCCTATGGGCTTAGAAAATATAATGGTATTTGTGCCTGAAGGTGCATCTGAAAAAATTCCAAAAGAAACTTTTGATTCTACTTTTACATTACAACCTTCATTTTTAAATTCTGAAGATTGGGCATTAACATTTAGTATTGATAGATTCTCACCTTCTGGTTTATTATTAGAAAAAGTAATTAAAAAAGTTAAAGATGGATATAGATCTTTGAAAGGTTTAATATTCAAAGCAAAAGATGAAAATTATGATTTAAACGATATTATTTTTTGTTTAGAAAATGATGCTGAATTAAATTCAAAAGAAAAAGGATATAGAAAGGAATCTATTAGAGCGTTAGTTTCAAGATTTGAAGCTGCAAAAACTTGGGGCATATTTTCTAAACGAGGAACTCCTTTAATGGAATTATCTGTTCCTGGACAATTAACAATTATTGATACAAGCTTTTTAGAAGAAAATGTTTCTGCATTGTTAGTTGGAATATTAGCAAGAAGAATATTAAATGCAAGAAAAATGAATTCGAGAAAAGAGGCAACAAAACAAATGGGATCAAATACAAAAATTGATTTGGAAAATGATATCCCTCCTACATGGTTATTTTTAGATGAGGCACACACTTTAATACCTTCTGGTTCATTAGCTACCCCAGCATCAAAAGCAATTGTAGAATATGTAAAACAAGGACGAAAACCTGGTTGTTCATTAGTTGTAGCAACACAACAACCTTCAGCTATTGATACACGAGTATTATCACAGGTAGGAACATTAGCAACATATAAATTAATTTTTGATGATGATATTAAAGCTGTATTTAGAAGAATGCCCTCAATAGTTCCAAAAACATATAAAGAACCAGATTTTATTAAAAAATTAGGAATAGGAATTCCAATATTTGCTGATAGAGTAGAAACAACTTCAAGAGCATTTGTTTTAAATGTAAGACCAAGAATGTCTCAACACGAAGGTAGAGAAATACAAACATCAGAAACATCACATAATTTTACAGATGAAGAAGCATTAGATGTAATGGTTGATATTACAAAAAGTAAATTAAAACAATTTGAAGAATTAGATGAACATTCATTAAAAACATTATTAAAAATTATGAATATGAAATTTAAAAAAGATGTAAAATATAAAGAATATATTGCAAAACTTTTAGAAAACGAAATAGTAGAAGATAAAGGAAAATTCTTTATCCCGAAAGATGAAGATGATAGTGAATATTTTGAAGAAAAAATTAGTTATAGTGTTTTAGATTCACAATATACACATGAAGAAATGACTGGTTCAGCAAAGCGAGCTACAGGTTGGCAAAATTTTAATGTAAATCATGTTTATAGACCGATATTTAAAGTTAATTATAGAGTACATAATAACGATGGTAGTTTTGCAGAAAATACATGTTATATTGATGCAGTAAAAGTAGAATTCATACATTATATTGATGATGATTTTGTATACTCTGAAGGTTTAAGCATATTAAGAACTTTAGAAGCAGATGATATTAGAATATTATTAGCTTTGCCTAAAAAAAGAGGATTTGATAACGAATATTTAAAAGACGCTTTTCCATATGGAGATGTAAAATTAAAAAATAGTATGGATAGGTTTATTAGTATGGGTATTTTGAGAAAAGAAAAAAGAAGCACAAAAAATGTTTTCTTTTTAATTAAGAATTTAGAATTACCTAAAAATCCAATACATAAAATGCTTTCTACTTTTGAAGATCTAAATTTAAGTCAAGAACCAGTAGACAAAGACAATATTTTGGATGCTAGATCTACATTTGAAACTGTTAGAAACGTTTTAGGAACTCTTTGGGAAACTATAAAAATAGATGAAATTGAAACTGTTCTAAAACCAGAATATTTAATAACTAATTTAGATACTAAAGAAACTGTTTTATTTGATGCATTTACTGGAAAGAAAATTGTTTAAATTATTTTAAATCCAAATCTTTAGCATAATAATTCTTTCCAAAAACAGGATTTTTAGATAAGAACATTTTGTAAATCAATAATATAAATAACAAAATTCCCAAACCAAATAATATTGCTATTGTAGATTCATCAGACATTGAAAAAAATCCAGTTATTGGCATTAAAGAAAAACTACTATCTTTATTTTTATCTACTATATCTGATTCATTTAATACAAATTCACTAAATAATTTTTTATCCAAATAAACTTGAATATTTTTATCCAAATTATCAAAACTTAATAAATAATCTTGAGTTGGCCTTAATAATAAATTATAAGTTTTATTTTGTGTAACTATGTTTATTTGAGAGATATTATTACCTGTATTTATTAAATTTAAAGTTCTATTTTCTTTATTAAATATAACCATAATATCATTTACACTTTTTGTAAAATTTGCCGTACCTAAAGAATATTCTTTATTAGTAGAAACTTCATTTGCAAAGAAATAAATTCTTGTAAAATCTATATCATAGTTTGCATCAAAAGTAATATTTACTAAAACATTTTTTTCAGAATCTTTTTGCACTACTATATATTTATTATCAAACTCAACATGAACTTTATTCTTATCTTTTGAATCTATAAAATAATCTAAATAATAATTTGCACTTGAACCTGTATTAGTTAATGTAAAGATAATTTGTTTTTTATCCTCATCTTTAATTAAAAAATTCTTTTGCGAAGTATTTTTAATTATTAAATTAGGTAATTCATTAGTATATTTATCAGTTTCAAATAATATGTTAGATTTTTCTACAACATTTACTTTAATAATTGTTTCTTTTACACTTTTTATTCCTTCATAATTTAGAACATTTTTTAATTTAATATAATATTCTCCTAATGGAATATCATTAGAAACAAAAACTCTTAAAGGTAATCTAAAATCATAAAAACTTTTTTGATCTTTAGCATAATAAACAGTTATGCCTTCTGGAGATAAAACCTCAAATGAAAAATCTAATTCTTTAGACGTATTAAATTTATAATCTATAAAAACACTATAATTAGAACCTTGTTGTAAAGTTAATAAATTAGTTTCAGGAACAACACTATAATTCATATTGTATTCATATGAATTAACAAAGGCCAATGTCAATAATATGGCTACAACTAAAATTAAACCTTTTAAAAAACCTTTTTGACTATTAAATGAAATATCTCTAATCATATATAATATATGCATACAAACCTTTATAAATCATTATTGTTTAACTCATATAGTTAAAGTGAAGGTTTTTATTATTTCCTTATATATATAATTATGAATTATATTCAAAAAGCATTATTTTTAGGAGTTTTTTTATTAATCTTGCCCATAATATCAGCAAATAACGAAATTTATGTAGATATTCATCAAGATATTCCGTATATAGATTATACTATTTATTATGATTCTAATTTCGAAATGTATTTGCCAGATTTTCAAGAATTAATTTATATTAAGGGTTTGCCAGAACTAAATTATGATATTATTGATTCTAAATTATATGTTTATAGTGCTAAAGGAACTTTAGTATTGAAATACAAAGGAAATGAATTCTTAGAAAATAAAAATACTTTAGAAAAGACATTAGATTTTGATATTTTAAATAATACAGTAATAATTGTAAAATCAGATAAAGAATTTTTAAAAATAAATTCAGATTACAATAAAGATAATGATAAACACGTATATGAAACAAATGAAGACTTTGTATTATATTTGGTTTATGAAAATGTTTCAAAATATTTCAATTTAGTTTTAGGATTTGTAATAAGCATTATTTTAATAATTATTATTTTCAGCATATATTTTTACTATAAAAAAGCTAATCAAAAAAATAATACTAGATTTTTAGATATTAATCAAAATAATATTTTAAATTTAGTTAAAAATAACTCTTTAACGCAACAAGAAGTTGCCAACAAATTAAATATTAAAAAAAGCCATATGAGTAAAATTCTAAATAAAATGGAAAGGCAAGATTTAATTGAGAGAAAAAAAATTGGGAAAATAAATATTGCTAACAAAAATACAAAAATAAAAAGCCCAGGAATGAAGTATAAACACTATAGTCCAAAAGCAAAAATTATTTTGTTAGATAACTTATTAAATATTAAAAATAATTATTCAAAAGATAAAACAATAATAATTACCAAACATAAAATTAAAACACCTTATAAAAACATCATTTATCAAAACAACTCAAAATTAGCTAAAAATATTTTTGCATGGTTTAGATATGCAGATTCAAAAAAATTTAATTTAATAATTATTGAAAAACCCAGAAACAAAAATTTAGGGGCAAGTATATTAAATAGATTAGAAAAGGCAGCTTCAAAAAGCTAATTCCAAAATCCTTTCTTTTTCTTTTTTGATTTTGGTTCTTTATTAAACGCTTTTAAAAATAATTCTTTTTGTTCTTTAGTTAATTCAGGAATATCTACTATTACCTTAACATATTGATTACCTAAAGAATCTTTCAAAGAGGGCATACCCAAACCTTTTAATTTAAAAGTGGTATGGCTTTGTGTACTAGAAGGTATTTTTAATTTCGCTTTTCCTTTAATTGTTTTTACTTCTATTTCATCACCAAATAATGCTGTATTCAAATCAATATGTTCTGTTGAATATAAATCATAATTTTCTAATTTAAAATAAGGGTGAGATCGTAAACTTAATTTAATATATAAATCTCCTTTATGTCTAGAATCTGAAAAGCCCTCACCTTGTAATCTTAATACAGTGCCATTAGAAACTCCTTTAGGGATTTTAACATTTAATATTTTCTTATCTTTAATAGTTCCTAAACCTTTACATATGGCACACTTTTTAGAAATGGTCTTTCCTGTGCCTTGACAATATTCACAAACAGTAACAGACATCATTCTACCAAATAAACTGTCTACAACTCTTTTTAACTTACCAGAACCATTACATTTGCTACAAGTACTTAAATGTCCAGATTCTGCTCCCGTCCCTTTACAAGATTTACAAACTTCTTGAGTTGGTATTTGAATACTTTTTTCTGCACCAAAAAAAGCATCTTCTAAATTTATTTCTAAATTATATTGTAAATCTGAAGCACTAGATTTTCTTTGATTCCTACTACCAAAATCCTCATTATCAAAACCAAATCCAAAATTTTTGAAGATACTCTCAAAATCAAAATCAGAATTATTATTAGAATATTGTTGATAATTATTATAATTTCCTTGTGCATAATCTGAGCCATAAGAATCATATTGTTTTCTTTTGCCAGAATCTTTTAAAGTTTCATATGCTTCATTAATTTCTTTAAATTTTTCTTCATACTCTTTATTGCCAGGATTTTTATCAGGGTGGTATTTTTTAACAGAGTCCATATATGCTTTTTTAATTTCTTCTTGACTCGAAGTTTTGCTCACGCCCAAAATATTATAATAATCTTTACTCATAAAATACCCTCTAATGTTTTATGAGATCTGTTGGGAGTTTTAATTTCTAAAAATCTCAACTGGCTCATTATATCACACAAAAAAAGATAAAAGAAAAAGGAAGAAAGAATTTATATTCTTACTTCTTTTTTGGTTCCTCAGTAAAATCTGCATCTACTGTTTTTTCTTCCGAATCAGTTTTTGGTTCTTCTGAATTTTCTTTTGGATTTTGAGATGTATTTTGTTGAGGTGCATTTCTTTGATAAATTGCAGAACCGATTTCTTGCATAGTTTTAGACAAAGATTCTGTTTCTTGTTTTAATTTAGTTACATCTTCAGATTCTAAAACTTCTTTTGCAATTTTTAATGCATCTTCGATTTTTTTCTTTTCATCTTCTTGTAATTTATCTTGTAATTCACTCAAAGATTTCTCTGTAGTGTAGATCATAGTATCTAAAGCATTTCGCTCATCAATTAATTCTTTTTTCTTCTTATCTTCTTCTTCATGTGCTTTAGCTTCTTTTACCATTCTATCAATTTCTTCATCAGATAATTTTGTTGACGCAGTAATAGTAATCTTTTGTTCTTTATTTGTACCCAAATCTTTTGCACTTACTGTTAAAATACCATTAGCATCAATATCAAAAGTTACTTCAATTTGAGGTATTCCTCTTGGTGCTGGAGGTATTCCAGTTAAATTAAACATTCCTAAAGAAGTATTGTCTTGTGCCATTGGTCTTTCACCTTGCAAAACATTTATTGTTACAGCAGTTTGCATATCGGCAGCAGTAGAAAATATTTTTTTCTTTTTTACTGGAACAGTAGTATTCCTATCAATTAAAGGTGTTGAAACACTTCCCAAAGTTTCCAAACCCAAAGTTAATGGAGTTACATCCAATAAAACAATATCGTTAATATCTCCTGCTAAAATTGCACCTTGAATAGCCGCACCAACTGCAACACATTCCATAGGATCTACACCGCGTTCAACTTGTTTTCCTAAAATATTTTCAACAAATTTTTGAACCATTGGCATTCTTGTTGGACCACCAACTAAAATTACTTTATCAACATTTTCTTTAGACAATTTTGCATCTTTTAAAGCTTGTTCTATTGGATGTTTACATTTATCTATAATTGGTTGAACAATTTTTTCCAATTCTGGTTTTGTTAATTTCATTACTAAGTGTTTTGGGCCATTTGAATCAGCAGTAATATATGGCAAATTAATTTCTGTCTCACCAACTTTAGATAATTCTATTTTTGCTTTTTCAACAGCTTCCATTACCCTTTGTGTTGCCATTTTATCTTTTTTCAAATCTAAATTTTCCATTTGTTTAAATCTTTCAACAACATAATCATACAATAAATTATCCATATCTGTTCCACCTAATTGAGTGTCCCCAGATGTAGATAATACAGTATAAACACCATCATTTAATTCCATGATAGTAACATCTAATGTTCCACCACCTAAATCAAATACTAATATTTTATGATTTCCTGTTTTACCCAAACCATATGCCATTGCAGCAGCTGTTGGTTCGTTAACTAATCTAACTACATCTAATCCAGCAATTTTACCTGCATCTTTAGTTGCAGTTCTTTGGTTATCATTAAAATATGCTGGAACTGTTATTACAGCTTTAGAAATCTTTTCTCCTAAAAAAGCTTCAGCATCAGATTTAATTTTTTGTAAAATAAATGATGATATTTGTTGTGGAGTATATTCTTTACCTTGTACTTTAAACTTTTCATTAGTACCCATTTTTCTTTTTGCTTTTATAATTGTTCCATCAATATTAGAAACATATTGTCTTTTTGCAGGTTCTCCAACTATTACTCCATCTTTAGTAAACGCAACAACACTTGGAAATGCTTTACCATATAGTGAAGCACCTTCTGCACTAGGAATCATTGTAGGTGAACCACCCATCATAATACATGCTTGTGAATTTGAAGTTCCTAAATCAATACCTAAAATTTTTTCTTTACTCATATCTATTCCTCCTTAGAAATATTTTTTGCTAATTTAACTTTTGAATATCTTAATACTTTATCATTATACAAATAACCTTTTTGTAGTTCATCTAAAATAATATTATCTTCTTTATCACTTTCTTCTTGTAATAAAACTTCGTGATAATTAGGATCAAATTTTTTATTTAAACAATCAATTCTTTTTACATTATATTTTTCAAAAACCTTTTCCATATTTTTGTAAATCATTGTTAATCCTTTTAAATCTTCAGGATTTTTTATTAAGGGCAAAGCTCTTTCAAAATCATCAAAAATATTTAATAAATCTAATAATAAATTCTTATTTGCACATTTGATTTCATTTTCTAATTGTTTAGAAACTTGTTTTTTATAATTCTCAAAATCTGCTAATAAATATTTACTATGCTGCGAAATATCTTGGAGTTTTTGTTCTAATAATTGATTTTGTGTTTTCAATTGCTCTATCTCTTGCTCCAATATCTGCAATTCCTTTTGTTCCTTTACCAATTCTTTGTTCAATAAAAACCACCTAAAAAAGTTATAAAATATAAATAAAGCAAAGGATTTATAAATGTTTATGAAAATTAGACAAGTTATGTTTATACTTCTCAAATAATTCGATTTTGATTGTTAAAACCAAATTACTTTCAAGTAAGTTTTTGTATATTAAAATAACAAAAGAAAAGTTTATATAATCTATTAAAATATTTATTTTATAGTTATGAGGTGATAATATGATTGCAAAAAAGAAATCTAAGAAAATAATTTCAAAACCTAAAACAAAACCAAATAAAAAATTAGAAATTATTGAAAATAAAAATCCCTTTAATAACTTAATTGATTTAGAGAAAAATTTTTTTGATAATGATTTAATGAATTTATTTGGAAAAATAAATTTACCTAGTACAGATATAGAAAATAAAAAAGATACTATAGAATTAACTGCAGATTTACCAGGCGTAAATAAAAACGAAATAAAGATTTGTGTAAATAAAGATTCTGTTGAAATCTCTGCAGAAAAGAAAGCTGAAAAAAACACGCAAGAGAAAAATTACTATAAACAAGAAAGAACATATTCTGGATATCATAGAGTTATATCTTTACCTGCATTAGTTGATCCAAACAAAACAAAATGCGATTTTGTTAATGGCACATTAAAAATCACAATAAAAAAGCTAAAAGACAAAATCGATAAACCAAAAATGATTACTTTGAAATAGATTTTCTATTGTCTTTAAATGACATCTTAAAGATAGACTTTAAAGATATATGTTAATAATTTGAAGATTGGTTGTTTCTGATTATTAACATTTCTTTTTTATTTTTTTCTATTCTGAATGAATAAGTTTTTTTAAATATTTTGCAATCATTAACATAAACAACTTATAAATTAAAATAATCAAACCAAAACTAAAGGTTATTATGTGCAATCCCAAAACATCCAATCTAAAATCTAAAAATAATGCTACAATTAAACTTATAGCTGCCAACCCAACATATACTCCTAAAAAATATAACATTTCTTGGTAAATTTTTAATTCAAAACTTAATTTGAATATTTTTTTCAAAACTAATTTAATAAATTCATTTAAAAAGGAATAAATTAAACTTATAACTAAAAGAAATTTAAAAAACATCAAAAAATCAATTGAATTTCCAAAAATTTGTGTAAAAATAATTAATAAATTTCCAACACATAGCGCTCCAAAATCACCAAATAAAAAAATTAGTGGAAAAAAAAGCATTATTGAAGAAAATATAAAAAATACTGTACCTAAAGAACTTAAATATAAAAATAAAAAATATAATGGATACGCTATTTTTTTAAGAAATCTTTTTAATTTAAAACCATTTCTATATGCTTCCGCAGAAATTGGAAACTCTTTTTCAAATTCAGGAGTAATATTGGATTCATGTTTTATTATTTTATTCCAATCATCCAATGTTTTTTTAACCATAATTAAAATACACATTAACATATAAATATCTTTTCTATTACAAAACATTTATATAATTCTAATTTCTTTTTAATTCATGAACAAATATATGGAAGAGGCATTAAAAGAAGATTTGAAAGGAGTTAAAACTAAAAAAGGAGGTCCTTTCGGTTGTGTAATAGTACATAAAGGAAAAATAATATCTAAAGCACACAATACAGTAACAAGCTCTTTTGATCCTACTGCTCATGCAGAAGTTAATGCAATAAGAAAAGCATCAAAAAAACTAAAAACATTTAATTTAAAAGATTGCGAATTATATACTACTTGCGAACCATGTCCTATGTGCTTTGCAGCAATACATTGGGCAAGAATAAAAAAAGTTTATTTTGCATGTAATAGAAAAGATGCTGCAAAAATTGGTTTTGATGAT
>CAZQQS010000017.1:0-3129 GCA_964595665.1 uncultured archaeon
GGTAAACAATCAGAATTTCAAGATAGAAAATTGTTTTCTGTTCCTGAAAAAAAATTAACTAAAATAACTTTGTTTTAATTCATTAGAAATATAATTGTATACTTTAGAACTATGTGCATCATCTGGTGCAGTTCCATTGTAAATAGTTGCTAAAATAGCATCATGATTATTAACATAAGAATCAACTAAATTAGTATTTGAAGCAATCCAATCATTTACTTTTTCTCTCGAATCATCATTTGGACCTGGAACAATACTCAATGCAACTACTT
Source organism: uncultured archaeon (assembly GCA_964595665.1). Lineage (GTDB taxonomy): Archaea > Iainarchaeota > Iainarchaeia > Iainarchaeales > 0-14-0-20-30-16 > 0-14-0-20-30-16. The sequence goes on from CAZQQS010000017.1 coordinate 273, forward strand.
TTGAACCGTTTGATTTTGCTAATGAATATATTGCAGATAAATTTGTTGTTGTTTTTGCAAAATTCCCACCATCGTTAGCACCACCCATTACAAATACCAAATCATATTTTTCTCCTGAATTATATTTTTTTTGTAATTGAGATAACATCCAAGATGTTGGAGCGCTTACACAAGCTAAAGAATCAGAATCACAATTAGGGTATTGTGTTGAACTTATTTTAGAAACACTTGCACCACAAGAATTTATTTTAGATAACAAATCTTTACCCCAACCAACAGTTATTGAATCCCCTAATAATGCAATTTTAGAATTTGAATTACAATATTTTCCCATTGTTGCAACAGCTGTATTTGATGCAGAAGGTGCGGCAGCTAAACAAGTTCCTGCAGAATTTAATGTGTTTTGATATTTACTCCAATAAGACCCTGATTTTATTCCAGGATTTACTGCAAAATTATCTGCACAATCAATTCTACTACTATATTGACCTTCGCCAGTTATACATCCTGGCCCTACAACATAAGATTCAACAGCAGCTCTTACAGATTTTTTAGAATTGTAATTGTTATATAACAATATTGTAGTGTACAATATAGCAATCTCTGGATCACTTCTTGGATCTTTAGTTATATCAAAAAATTTACTATCCTCTTTATATTTATAAGATATTGTTCCTTTACAAACTGTTTTCAATTTTGTAGTTTTATTATATGTTGCGGGAGGAACTAAAATACCTCCTTCTCCAGGACATTGTGTTTTTACTGGATTACAAGTAATATTATACAAATCTTGCCAATTACTTGCACCGAATTTATTTAATCTAGTTAAATCAAAATCTTTTGTAAATTCCGAATATTTGCCACTTGCCAAATCTTTTGTAAATCCACAATAAGTACTTTGTATAAATTGACCTAATCCTAAAGCACCAGTTACTGAAACAACTACTGGATCAAATGCAGATTCATTACCATATTGTGCAATTATATTTTTACCATCCATTTTACCTTGAGTTTTTTGTTTTAAAATTTCTCCATATTTATTTAATAAATCTGCATAACTAGAACATTTTCCCGAAATTCTTTGATTATCGGGAATTGGTGCAATTCCAGTAGTTCCTGTTGTGCCAGTAGTTGTAGAACTATATGGAACTAAAAAATCCTTTGCCAAATATTTTTTATCTATATTTTCTTTAACACAAAATCCAGAAACACTTTTATCTTCTTTAACTATTCCAACATACTTTCCTTTTCCAACTTCATTCAATTCCATTGTATAAGAGGTATTATCAACAAATACATCTGGCAAAATTAATTCAACAGATTTTGATTCATTTTTAAAAACATTTGTAAAATAATCTGTAAATTTCCAATCATATGCTAATCCAGCAACAGCACCACTTACTAAACCTCTTGCTAAACCTCTTGCAAATGTCCAACTCTTAGAACTCATCATAGTTCTAAATCTTTGCAATCTAGATGTTGGAGATAATTGTCTACCAAATTGATCCAATTCAGTAACTATATTTGCTCTTTTTAATTTTAAATCATCCAGTTGTTTTGTTAAATCATCTATTTGTGATTTTGTAGCATCATCAACTTGCTTTACAACATCATCTAGAACTTCTGTTGATGCAGATCTTAATCTTGCAACTTCTGTCCTATTGTTTAAAATAGTTTTTGCAACATCATCATATTCAGTTTTTATAGTTGTTGCTTGGGATCTCAAAGAAACATCACCAAAAAGATTACCCATATTATCAATTTCAACTAATGGATTTCCAGATTTAATCAAATTTTTTGTAGAATTTATTTTTTTAGAATTATCCAATAATGTATCTTCAAAACCCACATTTGCTTTTTCCAAAATATCAATTTGTTTTGCTAATAAAGATTTCATTTGATTTACTCTTTGTGCTTGTGCAGCACCCAAACTTCTATTAGTATTATTTAATTCAATTATTAAATCATCTAAATTAGTTGCAACTTGTTGAGGTGTTGTAGGAGTTACATCAACTTTCTTTAAAGCATCTAATCTTTTTGTTAAATCATCAATTTGAGAATCTAATGCAGTTAATTCAGATGGACTTGTTGTTTTTGCAGCATTCATTAATTCATCCAAATCATTTGTTAAATTGCCACCCATACCAGATAAATTTTGTTTATAAAAATCAGTTACTTTTAAACCTTTTTTCTTAGCCAAAGCATCATAACTTGCAAACTGCTTTCCAAAACCATCTGGATCTTTTTTAGCTAATTCTTGGAAAAACTTTAATTCATTATCAAAAGCACCTAAAGAACTCCCATGAGTTCGAGTTGCTTTTACTAAAGCATTATTGAATTTGGTAGTTTCTGAAACAAATGCTGGCGCTTTTAATGCACTTTTTGTACCCATTATAGTACCGCCTACTGCTCCACCAGTTGCTCCACTAATAACATCTGTCCAAACTCCTGTTGGATCATCACCTTTACTTGTACCATCACCAAATACATAATCACTATTTGCATAAATACTCATTCCAACTAAAAACCCTGTAGAAAGCCCACATTCTAAAGGGATAGATAATAAACCCATTGGTCCGCCCAAAGCTAATTTTCCAATACCTTTTAAACCCAATTCAGTTACTGAACAACCAATAAATGCTGCTGTTGCAGAAATAAATGTTGCTTTTGCAAAATTACTACTAATTTTCTCTTTTACTGTAGAAACATTATCACTTGCACAAATGTCATTAGATGTTTTTGCAGTTAAGAATAAACTTTTGTTTGAACTCTCAATTTCTTTGAATACTTTACAAGCATCAATTGATTTAGCATTACCTAAATTAATTTGTGCAGAATAATATTTGTTTTTCAAATC
>CAZQQS010000017.1:3229-13159 GCA_964595665.1 uncultured archaeon
TTGATTTAGCATTACCTAAATTAATTTGTGCAGAATAATATTTGTTTTTCAAATCAGAATTTAATGAATTTGAAATAAATTCTTTTGGCTCAACACCACATTTTACTAAACTAACATCACCAAAAGCTTCAGATCCTTGGCTAGTTAAAACTATTTTCATAGGATCTGTTTTCAAATGTGCTTGTGCTAAATCTACATCTGTAAAATTCACTTCTAAAATATATTCTTTTCTTAAACCATCTAAAAAAGAAACAGAACTTACAGAATTATTAAAACTATCTTTTATTCTTGTAGTATAACCCATATTAGGCCCTGAAACAGTTAATTCTCCCGAACCTAATTTAACACCATCAACAACAAAAGTACATTCTTGTTTTCCCAAACCAAAATAAATTGGACCACATTTAGTTACAGAATATTTTCCTGCACTAGTATCTTCTAAATGTGTTGCACTATAAGATCCATCTTCATTAATACAGCCACCTAAAGTGCCATCCCACATAGCTTTAATTAATCTTAAAGCATCTTGCTTATCTGACAAATTAGTTAAATTAAATGCATTATTTAAAACAACATTTACAATAGAATCTTTTACATTAACATTTAATTTTGATTGACCTATATTACCAGTTGCAATATGTAAAATATTATAGCTTCTTGAAGAATCAATTCTTTCAGAACCAAAAATAGATTTTGAAACTTCTTTTGCAAAATCTTTAATTCCAGTTTCAGAATCTAAAACAGCATATCTAAAACCATATAATGAATCTGTTTTTTGAACTATATCTTTTGGCAAATACATTATAAAATTTTCTTGTTTTTCCTCACATTGTGGAGTACTTTCTTTTTCAATAACATCTACGAATAAATTAATATTATCGCTTTGAGGAATTTGATCTCTAACTAAAAAAGATCCTTTCAAATCTATAACATATTTTCCACAACCTTTTAATTCGGGGTCAACATAAATATTTTGGAAATTATAATTATAAGATGTTAAATCTAAATTTGTACTAGATGCTAAAGAAACACCTCTAATTGATTTTATATTTTGCACTATTTTTTCTTTTAAATATTCTAAACTAATATCATCATGCATTAAATATAATGTAAATTGAGTTGTTTGCACACCAATATATTCAAATCCACAAGTTTGTGATTCAATATTACAACTTGTTAAACCTAAATTCTTACTATATTTCAATACTTGAGAATTATAATTATCATAAAAACCTTTTAATTTTCCAGATATAAATTCTGTTGCTAATTGACCATCACAATAAGCTTCAGAACAAGAAACACTTTTTGCAATTTTAGGAACAGTTATTTTAACATTTCCTGAACCATCACATTTAGCAATTTCCTTTTGTGTAATTGGATCTTTACCAGCAGTAATTTTTGATTCACCAATATCAAATTCATAATTAATAGTTAAATTATATTTTGCACCAGTATATTGACCCATAGCTTCAAAAATTATTGGTTTAGTTAAAGACATAATTTTAGCAGTATTCAAAACAGATTTTAATTTTACAGTTTGCATCGGAGCCAAAACATTAGATTCAGAAGTAATTTCTAATGAATTACCTTCAATATCTTGTTTAATAGGAGTATTAATTAAAATTGGTTCTACACATTCATTAATTAAAGTTGCAGAATTATTTTCTAAATTAATTCCTAATTTATTAGTCATAAAAGTAATTTTATTTTGTGGAACAGTTAATTTAAAACAATTTTGAGTTGATAAATTTATCAACAAAGGCATTGTTTGACTTACTTCTTGATTATCTATTGCATTAGTTCCAGTTGCTGTTATAGAATATGCTGATACTGTATTAGAAGTTCTTGAAAATTGTGCGTTTACAAATAATTGCACCATAATTGTTTGACCAGGCAATATTTGAGGAACTACATTTGGATTTGAAGCAATATGCACATTATTAGAATAGGAATTCAAATTACGTAAATAATCTCCTGTTGGATCTAAAGAAGTATTTCCTAAATTACTGCTTAAAGAATATAAACTATCCATACCATACATTCCACCAGCAGTTAATGGAGTATAAGAAATTTTTAAATTCTTTATTGGAGAATTACCAATATTTTTTAATGTTAATAATTGAATAGATTGTTGACCAGAAACCATATACATTTGTTGTTGTTGTAAAGCCATTACAAAGGTAGTATCACTATTTACCATTTTTATAGATAATGGAATTTCTTTTTTCAAATATCCAACATCAAAAATAACATTTGTTTCCAAATTCAAATTTGCAGTAGTTAATTTCTTAATTGCATTAATATTATATTTTATAGATTTTGATTCTCCTTTACCTAAAGACGCACTAGTAGTATTAAAGGTTAATAATGCATCTAAATCTTCTGTACTTCTACTTTCTAAAATTGCAGAAACATTAGAAAAATTATATTCACAATTATTAGTTAAAACAAATTCACCATTATACTTTTCACTAGGAACATCGTAAACTGTAATTGTTGTAGCTTTAGGAGTAATATCTAAACAAACACTATCTAAATCTTTATTTGCAGAAAAACTTAAAGCACTTAATGCTCTAACAGTTTCTTTATCATTAATTAATCCAGTAATTGCAATATCTTGAGATCCAAAAACTAAATCTTCATTTTCATAACTTACGTTAATATATAATATTGCTGATTGACCAGGCAAAATATTTGTTCTATTAAATTTATAATCAATAACAAACATTTCTGCATTATCTTTTAATATTTCCACACCCAAATTTATTACAGGCAATTTAGAAATATTTTTTACTTCTAACTCATAATCAATTTGAGTCATCCCATTTGGGATTCTAATATCATTTTGTTTATTTACAGATAAAACATTTAATCGAGTTACAATAAACTTGCCAGAAACATTAGAATAATTTTTAGCACTAACAGTATAAGTATAATTTCCAGCTGGCAATTCTTTAATAATATACTCACCATTTAATCCATTTCCTAAAGTATTGTCTCCTAAAAATAAAACACTAACTAAATTTTCAGAATCATAAACATTTAATTTTGCATTAGTTATTGCTCCAGAAGTACTTGAAACTTTAAATGCAATTGGTTTTCCTAATTCATAAACAGAACTATTCAAAGTTACTTGCATATTAGATTTTTCTTTAATATTAAATGAAAAATCTCTGTTAATTTGCATTTGATCAATTAACATATTAATTTTTCCAACACCTATAGATTTAGCTTCGAAATATAATCTATATTTTGCAATTTGACCTTTAAATAAATTTAATTGTAAATCTAAATCTGTTTGTTGTGAATCTTCTGGCAAAAATTCCATTAAATCCGAACTTATATTATTTAATACTAAATTCTCCATAATGTTTTTTGAACTAAACTTTACAGTAGTTGACAAGTCATTTATAGAATAAAATTCTAATTCCAAAGCGTATTTTTGATCTAATGATGCTTCAAAATTTTCAATTTTTCCAAACTCATCTACAAACCTATAAGCATAACACAAATTTGCAATTTCACTACATTCAAAAGTATCTGAAAATACTTGCAAACTCTCAACCTTAGTTAACGCATATAATCTTTCTAATTTATTAGAACTTATTTCTGTATTTGGATCTGAATGATAAACACCATCATATGAAATTGCTCTAAATTCTAATGGAATTTTTTCAATACTTATTGTAGGATCAATTTTAATTTTAACATTAAATTCATTTGAACCTTTTGGTGAATCATAGTAAATATTTACCCAATTATTTTTAATTCCAGGTCTTCCAAATACTTGCAAATCTTTTACTGTTGACAAAGATTCATTTTTTGAGAAATATAACCCATATTCAGTGCTTGCACCATAAGCTGTTGCACCATATATTCCATAACCATTTGCTAAAGAATATCCTTCACCTAAACGAACGTGTAATTCACCTTTATTTTGTGCTTTAGGCCAAACAACATTAAATTTTAGATTATATGTTTCTCCAGCTTTTACACCATTTACTTTTTTACCAAAAGCATCATAAATTCCTAAAAAAGAAATTCTTGGATTTGTAGATATGTCTAAAACATTTAATGTAAATTCCATTTTTGGTTCTACCATTAAAATCTTAGAATAATATGTTTCTTCAAAAAATACAGATACCTCTACTTCTTTTAAGTCATAAGGATAAAATTCTATTATTCCATCCAAAGTATTTCCATCATACAATACTTGTGTTTCAGAAGATATTTTTAATTCTGCATTTTTTAAAACTTTTCCATCTAAGCCATACACATATAATTTTGAATTACCTTTATTTGGTAACATTACTATATCAAAATCATTTTGACCAACAACTAAGTTTTCTTCCATAGTGCCAAATAAATCTTGAGATGTTGCTTCAACATATAATCTTTTATTTGCTTCTAAAATAACGCTAAAAAAACCAGCAATAGATGATTTCGAATCTGGTAAAATAATTGGATAATATTCTAAATTATCAACATAAAATAATTGCAATGCAGAACTTACAGGAATATCTTTAGAATCAATTGTAAAAATATTTATTACGGCATTATTTTGCATATTAATTGGTTTTAAAATAATTTCTTCTCTTCCAGAATTTACATTAGTTACTTTTTTTGTAGAAGGATAATAATTATCTTCAGTATATGCTGAAAGATATGCACTTCTTTTAACATCTAACCCAGAAAATTCTACTGTTCCCAAAATGCCAGTTCTATTTACATCTAATAATAATCCATTTTCGGAATATAATGCAACTAATACATTTGATAATTCTTTTCCTGCTTCATTTTTAGCAGTAACAATTAAATTTACTCCACCTGTTAACAAATCTACATCTCTAGACATAGAGTTTTGAATTACAGTAATATTTTGATTTGTTTCTTGTGAATTAAATGTTATGAAACCTTCTTTTGAAACAACATATCTTACAACTATACCTTTAGGAATATTTACTAATCCTAAACCCGCATTATCAGTATAAATTTCATCAATTTTATCGTTTGTTTTTGTATTATATAATTCAATTTTTGCATCGTTTAAACCAATATTTAAAGATTTAACTAAAAAATTTATAGTCCCTGATTCAGTAGAATTAAATGATTTTCTTTCTATTTCTACATTTTCAATAACCCCATCTCTAGCATATATGGTTTTATCTGTTTCCATATACCCATCTAAAACAACTTTCAATTTTAAAGGTGTTGCAATAGGAATATTTAATAAATTTATTTCTCCTTTAGAATTTGTTTCTCCTTCATATAAAATATCTTCACCATTTAATAAAATTATTTTTGCTCCAGATAAAACAGTTTTTTCAATATTATCTACTAATCTTAAAGACATATTTCCTAATAACTCATCTTTAGAAAAATTTAATTTTAATTCTAAATCTTTATCCTCAACAACTATTGTTGCTGGCCCTAAAAAAGTATATCCTGAAATAATTGCAGATACAGCAATTACCGCTCCATTTTTAGTAGTAAAATTATATTTCCCAGGTGTAACTACTTCCTCAAATATAGCTTCATCATTAACAGTTAAAGTTAAATCTGCAGAGGGTAATGAATTTCCAGCAGCATCTACTATAGATACATACATGTTAACATTGACTTTTGAAACCATAAAAACTAATAAAACGATTAAAGCAATCAAAATCAATAATAAGATTATATTAAACCAAACAGGTGGAATTCCTTTAGATTCTAAAAAATCATTATACTTATCTATAGGAAGTCCCTTCTCAGATAAGAAATCAGAGAATGCATAATATTTATCTTCAAAAAAACCATTTATTTTTGTAAAAAATTCACCAACACCCATAATAACACCTTATATATATAAATAATAACATTTATAAATAATGTATCTAAAGCATAGGCGATATTAACCTTGCTAAAGATTCTAGTAGCCTTTCAAATTTACTTTTCTTCTTTAAGTTTTGTATATTTAACTCTACTGAATTCAATAAATCCTTATTAAAAATATCTACCAATTCATTAGTTTTATTAACGTCCAAAACAAAAGAACTTGCTTCAAAATCCAAATTTAAACTTCTTGAATTCAAATTTGCTGAACCAATAGAACACAAATTATCAGAAATTAATAATTTATTATGTAAAAAACCTTTATCATAATAATAAATCTTTATCCCAACATCCAATAACTCATATAAAAAGGTTTTTGATGCTAAATTAACAATATTTACATCTGATTTCAAAGGCAGAATTATTTTTACATCTACTCCTTTTAATGCAGCATTTTTTAAAGCAAATAATAATGTTTCATCCGGAATAAAATAAGGTGTTTGAATATATAATCGTTTTTCAGCAGAAGTAATTAATGAAAATAAAATAAATTTTAAATTAGTTAATTTGTTATCTGGACCTGAAGGTGCAATAAATAAACTTGTATTTCCCGAATAATAAAATTTAGGAAACAAATCAAAAGAATCTATTTCTTTCTTTTTTACATAAACCCAATCTTTTAAAAAAATAGTTTGTAATGAATATACTGCTGGACCAATAATTTTTAATTGCATATCTCTCCAATTACCTAAAGAATTTCCTTTCAAATAATTCTCTCCAATATTTATGCCTCCAATAAATCCAACCCTACCATCAATAATTGCTATTTTTCTATGATTCCTATGATTTATTTTACTTCTTAAAATAGAGTAATATACTGGATTAAATACTGCATAATCAATATTATTTGTTTTACATATCTTTTTGAAATGTTTTTCAAATTTATTTGATCCTAAACCATCAATCAATATCCTTACTTTAACATTTTGTTTGGTTTTTTTAATTAACAAATTAAATAACTCTTTCGATAAGGAATCGTTTTCAAAAATATAGTATTCTAAATGAATATGCTTTTTTGCACTCTTTATATTTTCAAATAATTCTGGAAAAAATTCTTTGCCATTGTTTAAAAATTTAATATCGTTATTATTGGAAAAAGGCATATTTGTTGAGTTTAATGCCAAATAAATCAAATTTTTAGTTGCAACTAAATCTTTAGGATAATGTTTTGTTAATAAGATATTTTTTTGCATTGAAACTACTTTTTTTATAGCTTTATTATATTTCTTTCTTTTTAATTTCCAATCATAAAATTTTCTCTTTAAACTTTCTCCTAAAAACAAATATGCTATAATACCAATTCCTGGTAAAAGTATAATTACTAAAAGCCAAGCAATTGTTTTATATGGATCTCTATTCTCCAGAATTAAAACCAGAATTAAATTAAGAATGTATAACACGAATAAAATTAATAAAACATATAATAGCCAAGGCATACATATTATCCTACTTAAAATTATTTAAAGCTATGTATATATACTATATTTATAAACATTTCTTAACAAGAAATAAATACTATTTTTAATAGCCCCATGGTGTAGTGGTCTATCATCCGAGGCTTTGGACCTCGGGACCTGGGTCCGAATCCCAGTGGGGCTATTTTTTATTTTCGTGAGAATATGAATTTAGAAGAATTGAAAATTCAATTAAATTATATTAATTCTGAATTAATCAATACTGCTTTAGAAATTTATGAACGAAACTTAAGATTAGGTTTTCCAGAATCTATTTGTATTTTAAGCCTATTTTTACCATATATTGAAAATAATGACAATAATAAAGAATTAAATTCATTAATAACTAAAAATATAACTAATGCTAATGACAAAATCAAAGATTTAAAAATAATTTCTGAAATAGAAAACTTATTAGATCCAATAATAAAAGAAAAATTCTTAAAAAATGATTCAAAAATATTTGATATAATTTTAAATAAAATAACTGATGTTGATTTAGCGTTAGCTTTAATGTCTGAAAAAATAACTTTAATTAATAAAAAAATATTTTTTCCAGATAAAAAAACTTTTATGACTTATATTGAAAAAGTATATGTTCCATTATCGCATGTTTTTGGAATTTATAGTTATACTACTTTATTTGATGATTTTATAATTACAAATAAATATCCTAAAGAATACAAAGCTGTTTTAGAATTAACAAAAGAAAATTTAACGCGAAGTAAAGATGAAATAGAATATGTTATTTCAAAATTAAACAAATTTAGAAAATCTCAAAATGAAATTATTAAAGGAAGATTAAAAAGTCCAACAAGCGTTTTTAAAAAAATTTATGATAAAAAACAAAAACCTAATGAAATTATGGACTATGTGGCTATAAGAATTATAACTAATACAATATCAGACTGTTATTCTTGGTTAGGACATATTTATTCTTTATGGGAACCAGAATTAGCTAGATTTAAAGATTATATAGAACACCCAAAGCCTAATGGATACAAATCTTTACACATAGTTATTATTACAAAATTTGGCCCTATTGAAATACAAATCAGAACTTTTTCTATGGATAGATTTGCAGAATTGGGTTTTGCTGCACATTGGCAATATAAAACAAAAAGTGAAAATAAGACATTATTAAAAATAAAAACATCAATAAATACTCAAGCACCATATTTTGGAAATGGAAATATTTATGTGTATACTCCAAAAAAAGACATAATTTTATTAGAAAAGGGATCTTCAATTATAGATTTTGCATATGCTATTCACACATCTATAGGGAGTAAAATATCTTATGCCAAAGTAAATGGAGTTATTGTACCTATCGATACAAAAGTAAAAGATAAGGATTTAATTGAGATATTTACAGATGAAAATAAAAAACCAAGTAAAAAATGGTTGGAATTTGTTATAACAAATAAAGCAAGAGATAAAATTTGCCAAATATTAAATATAAAACACATAGATAAAAAAATAAAAGATATAAATCCAAAATTAAAAGTTTTAGAAAAAATATCTGTTGGAAAATGTTGTAATCCTTTTGCCAATGAAGAAATAGGAATTTATAAAACAACAAAAAGAAAATTAATTTTGCACAATATAGCTTGTTTAGAAAAAAATAATTTAAATTATTCTTATGCTGGAGATTTATTAAAAATGCAATTCTTAACTTCTAAAACAATAAAAATAATATTTAATCAAAATCCAAAAAATATTTTAGAAATGTTAAAATTAAAAATAAAACTTCCTTCCGAATATTTTATAGATTTTGAAAAAAAAGAAGCAATTCTTAATTATGATTTTAATACTTCTGAAGATTTTGAAAATCTTAAGAAAGAATTGCTAAATAATGAACATGTTGAAAATGTTGAATTGATTTAGCCCCTAATTATTATTTCTTCTCTTTCTGGTCCTACAGAAAAAAGTCTTACATTTCATTTTTAACGGATCTTTATTTTTAAAAGATAAAAATGGTATTTTAAAATATCTTAATAATATTTTTACCTTTTGATTTTATGAATTCTCAAATTACCCTAAAATCACTAATAACTTTTTGCAAAGTAAGTTAACTTTGCTTTCTTATTACACCAGAAACATTTTTTATCATTTTTTTCTGCAAATGGAATAACTCTTGAACCTAAAGAAGTTGCATCTTTAATTTCTTCTTCACATTCTTTATTACCACAAAATGGAGCTAAAATATATCTATTATTTCTTGCATTTAAAATAAATTCTTCTTTTTTATTTACTTTTGTTATTAAGTTATCTTGCACTTCTTTTGCTTTATTAAATAATGCTTTTGGCATTTCTTTTAATTGTTTTTTTATTTCATTTTGCAAATCAGTTAATGCAACAAAATTCTTTTGTAACAAATCTCTTCTTACTAAAACAACTTGTTTATTTTCTACATCTCTCGGACCAATTTCAATTCTTAATGGAATTCCTTTAAGCTCCCATTCTGCGAATTTAGCACCAGGAGTATAATTTTCTCTATCATCTAAAAAAGCACCAAATTTTTTCAAAGACTTTTCTAATTTTTTAGCTTCTTGCAAAACTAATTCTTCTTTTCCTTTAATTAAAATTGGAACTATAACAA
>CAZQQS010000018.1:0-10003 GCA_964595665.1 uncultured archaeon
GGATAATTTAGGATTCTGAACCATCAAATATAATTTTGCATTAGATTCATTTTTCAAATAATTTTTATATATGTTTGTTGCAGCATTTCCCCCATTCCAACAATAATCTGCATCAGATAATTTTAAAATATTTGGTTTTATTTGTGATAAATAATTATTTTGAATTGAGGGTCTTAATGCTGCTTCAGCAATTGCTGCGCCTCCAGCACTATGTCCAGTCATTTCAATACTATTTATAGTGATATTTGTATTTTCATTAAATTTTGTTTTTATTACATCTAAAACATTTTTATGTAGTTGTGCTAAATCAGAATCTCCAGCAGTCCAAATTAATGCTGACTGTCTATTTTTTCTTCTAGAATTGTCTTTAGCAGTTCCAGCACTCCATGGCATTTCAGGAAATACAATCACAATATTTCTTCCTCGAGTTACTAATATATCGCTTTGTAAAATAATTCTATCTTTCATATCAGATATATGGCAAGAATTAAAAGGATCATTACTCATATCACAAAAACCTTGGATTCCGTGAAAGTAATAAATTATATCTATTGGTTTGGAAAAATCAGTATATGGTGCAAATATAATTGTGTCTCGGCCTTTTTCTTCTCTTTTAAATTCATCATTTATTCCATTGGATTCTAATTTTCCAATCCAAGAAATTCCTTTATATTCTGTAGTATTTATTGCAGATTTCCAATTTTGGAAAGTTCTATCTGTAGGTTTAATATCTCCTAAAAGTATTTCTCCAGAATTATTTATTTGTGTTATATTTTGTGTTGTAAATATATTATCAAAAACATTTTGGTAAAATGATTTCCAAGAAAAAGTATTAGTTAAAGGAAATGTGTTTGGCATTAATATAAATAAAAATAATAATATAATTAATATTTTCTTGAAATTAAACATATATGAATTAGAATTCATTATTATTTAAATTTATAGGAATTTTTAAAAAATAAAAAGAGAAAAGTGCAAAGCACTTTATAGTTATTTACTTTATTCTTAAGATTTTAACTTTATCTTCATCTCTTAAATATTCAACTTCACAACCATTAGTTATTTTACTATTTAATTCTTCTTCTTTTGGTTTTGGAGATTCAAAAGTATCATAACTTGTTAAATCCATTAATTGGTATGTAGCACCTAAATCAGCAACTACTTGAGCATTACCTCTATCAATAATTGGACTTTTTGCTTCATCTCCACCAGATAATAATAAATTGTATTTTCTATCAGTAAACACATCTACACCAACAATTCTTATTTTTGCCGCACCGTGTTTTCCTGGTTTTGAATGATCCAAACTTGTAATTTTACAAGGGAATCCTTCTATATCTATTAAATTTCCTACTTTAAAGCTATTTGCAGAAATATACTTAAAATCAGCCATGTTATCACCTAAATATTAAAAAAATCTTATAAAATATACTCGATAGGGTTTATAAATGATTTGTTACAAAAACGAAATTCTTTTAAAAGCATTACTATAATATATATATTAATAGGCGAATTTTAGAGTTGCTAGTTTGTATTTAAGGTGATATAATGGTAAGTGTTTACGATGTTCCTGTTCAGGAATTAATTAATGAAGTGGCAAAAGACCTAAAAACAAAGGTTAAAGAGCCAGAATATACTAAGTTTGTTAAAACAGGTATATCAAGAGAAAGAGTTCCAGATAACCCAGATTGGTGGTCTGTAAGATTGGCAGCAATTTTAAGAACATTTTATACTAAACAAAATTTAGGTGTAAATATCTTAAGAGGATATTATGGTTCAAGACAAGCAAGAGGTGCTAAACCAGGAAAATCTGCAAAGGGTTCTGGTAAAGTAATTAGAAATGCTGTTCAAGAATTAGAAAAATTAGGTTATTTAGCAAAAACTGATAAAGGTAGAATAATTACTTTGAAAGGTAGACAATATTTAGATAATGTTGCAAAGAATGTTTCTATAGCTAAAAAGTGAAATTATGTCTGAAGAAAAGAGTTCTGAAGAAAACTTTAAACAAGTAGAAATGTTTTTGTATAGGATTTTATCATCAGAAGCAAGAGAAAGATTAAATAATATTAAATTGGTTAATTTAGAAAAATATATGCAAATTGCAAATATTTTAGTTAAATTAGTACAATCAGAAAAGATAAATGGTATTTTGAGCGATACAGATTTAAAAGAAATTTTAATGCAATTAAATACTAAAAGAGAATTTAATATAGTAAGGAAGTGAATATTATGAGTTCAAATAAATCAGAAGAATTAAAAACACATTTAAGAACATCAAGAAATAAAACTCCAAAAGGAATTTTTGCTGCACCAGTATGGATTATGCAAAAGATTGGAAAAAGAATCTATAATGATAAAGCAAAAAGAAATTGGAAGAGAACTGAATTCGGTCATGAATTTGGAAATAAAAAAGGTGATTAAGAATGCAAGAAAAAAAAGTAACTGTTGGAATTGATGTTAGAGGAAAAAACTTTAAACATAAAGCAAAACATGGTATGACTGAATTAAGAAGACAAATTTTAAAACATTTTAGAAGTAATGATTATGTTATTTCAAAAAATTTAAATGAATACTTTTTTGCAAAAGGTAGAGCTAATGTGCCTACAAAAGTTTCTATAATTGGAGTAGAAAAAAATAAAAAATTATATATCTTTTTAGATTCTCCAGAAGATGTTAAAAATATAGAAAAATTAAATGAAAAAAAAGTAGAAGCTAAAAAAGCCAGTTCAGTTTTAGAATCTAAAGATTCAAAAGCTAAACAGGTTGTTGAAAGCTCTTCTGAAAAAGAAGCCGTTTCAACACAAAACAAAACTGAAGAAACAAAAGAAAAAGTAGTTAAAGAAAGTAAATCAAAAAAGTGAGTTTAAATGGATTTAGATAAAATAAAGGTTGGAGATTCAGCACAAATAGGTATATTTGTTGCTTTGGGAAAAGATATTGCAATTGTTCCTGAAACTATCTCTAAACCACAAAAAGAAAAAATTGAAAATTTTTTAAAAGTAAAATGTTATTCCAGAAATATTGCCGAATCTTTATTAAATGGGATTTTAGCAAAAATCATAGATGATAAAGTAATTTTATCTAAAGTTGCAACAAAACAAGATGTTGCTTTTTTTGAAAAATTAGGTTTAAAAGTTTTAGTTTTAGATTCTTATCACGCAATTGGAAATTTAATTTTTAATTATGAAGATAAGGTTTTAATTAGTGAAGAATTTGATTCTAAAACAAAAAAGAAAATAAAAGATTTTTTGAAAAAAGAAATTGTTGTTTATCAATTAAATGAAATGCCTACTATTGGAGCATATTTAATTATGAATAAAAATGGTTTTGCAGTTTCTCCAAGTGCAACTGAAAAAGATATGAAAAAATTAGAAAAGTTATTAGGCGTAAAAGGAAATATCGCTACTATTAATTATGGTGATGGTTTTGTTGCAAATGGTTTATTAGTTAATGATTCTGGAGTATTAGTTGGAGAATTAACTACTGGTTATGAATTAATTAGAATAAATGATATATTTTTTAATTGAGGTGTGTTTATGGTTAAGAAGACAGAAACAAAAGAAGTAGTAAAACCAAATACAAATAGTGAAGTTAAGAAAGCTCCACAAAAAATAGAATTAACTCCTGAAATGGCTGAAAGATTATTTCACGAAGAAAGAAAAAAATTGGAATCTATAAATAAAGATTTAAGAAATATTGAAAGTAATATTTTTGATTTAGAAAAAACTAATTTTGCATTAAAAGAATTAAAAGAAACAAAAGAAAAAGAAATGTATATTAATTTGGGACAAGGTGTTTTTGTTAAAGCTAAGTTAGAAGAAACAAAAAAAGTAAATGTTATGAGTCCTAGTAAAGTTTTATTTACAAAAACTATTGATGACGTTTTAAAAGATTTTGATAAAAAAAGAATTTCTTTAACAAATAGTCAAAAGAAAGTAAGAGATCTTTATGTTCAAACTGAAAAGAATGTAAATCAATTATATACTTTTTTAAATAGACAGAATCAGAAAAAAGCATAATGCTTTTTTTATATTTGGTGTGAGAAATGTTTTCTTTTTTAAAAAAGGGTTTAAAAAGTGTATCTGAGAAATTAGGATTAACTAAACGATTAACAATCGAAGAAAAAGTTAATGAATCTAAAATTGAGGAAATAAAACCTGTTCAAGAACCCGTTAAAGAAATTAAAAAAGAGATTGTAAAACCTAAAAAAGAAGTAAAAGAAAAAGTTAAAATTGAAATTAAAAAAGAAAAGCCAATTGATTTTGAAGAATTAAAAGAGTTATCAAAAGATTTAGAACAAGAAGAATTAGGGCAAAAAAATATAGTAAATAAAAAAGAAATTGTATTAGAGCAACCGATTTTAAAAGAAGAAATTGTTGAGAAGAAAGTTAAGACATCTATTTTTACAAAAATTAAATCTATATTTGCAGAAAAATATTTTTTAAGTGAAAATGAAATAAACGATTTAATTGAGTTTTTCGAATTATCTATGTTGCAAAGTGATGTATCTTTGCAAGTATGTGAAATATTAAAAACATCTTTAAAAGAAAAATTAAAGAAAGATGGAGTTTCTAAAACAAATCAAGATGAATATTTAAAACATTTATTTTTAGAAATTGTTTTTGAGAATTATCCTAAAGCTTTGGATGAGGATTTTTTTAAACAAGAAAAAAAACCATTTGTTATTTTATTTGTTGGTACTAATGGATCTGGAAAAACAACTAACATTGCAAAATTAGCTTATTATTTAAAATCTAAAAACAAAACAATTGTTTTAGCTGCTTCAGATACTTATAGGGCTGCGGCAATAGATCAATTAGAAGGGCATGCTTTGAAATTAAATGTGCCAATAATAAAAGGAAAATACGGACAAGATCCGGCAAGTGTAGCATATGATGCAGTTTCTTTTGCACGAGGTAAAAACTACGATTTTGTTTTGATTGATTCATCTGGAAGACAAGATAATTCTTTAAATTTAATGAAAGAATTAGAAAAAATAAAGAATGTTATAAAGCCAGATTTTATTGTATTTGTTGCTGAAGCAATTGCTGGTCAAACAGCATTAATGCAAGCAGAATCTTTTAATAAATATGCTAATTTTAATGCATTTATTTTAACAAAAGTAGATGTTGATGAAAAAGGCGGAACTTTGTTATCAATTTCTTTAGGGTTAAAAAAACCAATTCTTTTCCTAGGTGTTGGTCAAGAATACAAAGATATTGCTTTTTTTAATAAAGAGTTTTTAGAAAAAGTTATTTAATTCCTAAATATTTCATTTATTTCTTTTTTTATTTTATCAATATCATATTCTGTTAAATTAATTTCTTTTGCTAATTCTTTAGAATCTTCTTTTAGTATATCTTCAGCTAATACTAAGCCTAATTCTAAAAGTTTTTCAATTGTTTTTCTTTTAATATCTTTTATAACTGTTATAGGATATAAATTTTTATCTTCAATTAATTTTCTTAAAGATGCGTTTTCAGGATAATTCCAAGAAGTTATTTTCATTTTAACTCCTTTTGCATATTCTATTGCATCGTTAACGCATTTTGTATTTGTAGCTAACCAAGGAGTGTCAAATAATCCAATATCTAAAAATCGTGCATACGTATACATTGCTGGATGCAATTTTGTATTTGTTCCAACGAAATTGTGATATTTGCATTCTATCATATAAGTTTTATCATTTTTATCTGCAATAATATCTACTTCGTGCCAAATTCTTTTTCCTTTTATAATATTTGGAGTTCGAGTATGATAACCATAGTTATCTAAAATTCTTGCAAAATATTGTTCAAAAGGATATCCTGAAGGCCCCAAAGTCATTATTGCTCGTTTTAAATTATATCTTTGACTTAACCCAGGTTCTTTTTTAATATTATTTAAAATTAGATTTAATATTTCTTTTGTAGTTATGCCTTTATAGTAATTTTCTTTAACTAAATTTACTGTTTCTTTAGCTAGTTTTTTTGATGCGCCAGTAGACAAAACTGTTTCATAGATCTTTTTAGGATTAAAATTTTCACAATCTCCAGATGCTTTTTGTACTAAATTCATAATATAGATATAATCTAAGTCTTTTTATGCCTTTTCCTTATAAATATATATTATGAGCCAGTTGATAAATTTCTCAAAGGTCGAAATTTACAACAGGGTGTACAGGTTTTACTAAACCTTTACAAGGTGTCAAAAGTTCTTGCTTATGCAAGCCAATTTCGACACAACTAATAAAAATAGAGTATGATTTTTATGAGTTTATTTGGTGAAAGATTACGAAGTATTTTTGATTCTTTAGGAAATAGGCATTTTATTACTAACGAGGTAATAGATGAAACAGCTAAGGAAATTCAAAAGGCATTAATTATTGCTGATGTAGAAATCTCTTTAGTTTTTGAATTATCTAAAAAGATTAAAGAATTAAAAGGCGAAAAGGCCCCTGATGGTATAGATATAAAAGATTATTTAATTAAAAGAATTCATGATTTATTGGCAAATTTTTTTGGTTCGGAAGCTGATTTTGATAAATTGCCAAGAAGAATTTTATTGTTGGGGTTGTTTGGTTCGGGTAAAACAACAACTGCAGGTAAGTTAGCAAAATATTATAATAAAAAAGGCAAATCTATAGGAATAATTGCTGCCGATACTTTTAGAATGGCTGCATATGAACAATTAAAGCAATATGCTCAAGATTTTGAAGTATTTGGAAATGTTTCTAAAGATGCTGGAGAAACAGTTTCTTTAGGTATGAAACATTTTAAAGACAAGGATATTGTTATTGTAGATTCTGCTGGAAGAAGTGCTTTAGATAATGAATTATCAAAAGAATTAAAAGAAATAAAAGATGCGTTTAATCCAGATATGAGTTTTTTAGTTTTATCTGCTGACATAGGACAAATTGCTTTAAAGCAAGCAAAAGAGTTTAATGAAATTGTTGGGATAAATGGAATTATTATAACTAAGTTAGATGGTTCTGCTAAAGGTGGTGGAGCATTAGCTGCTTGTTCTTATTTGAAAGTTCCAGTTTACTTCTCAGGTACGGGAGAAAAAATTTCAGACATATCTCAATTTGATTCTACAAGATATTTAGCACAAATAATGGACTATCCAGATTTACAAGGTTTATTAGAAAAAGTTGAAGAAGCTGAAATGCCCGACAACATTGACGAATTTAATTTTATAACTTATAAAAAACAATTAAATATGGCTAATAAATTAGGTGGCATAACTAAAATTGCTAAAATGTTAGGTATGGGAAAAGCTTTGCCAGAAGATGCATCTCAATTAGCAGAAGGTAAATTAAAAACATTTAATTATATTATTGATTCAATGACTCCTTATGAAAGAACACATCCAGATGTTTTGAATACTCCTAGATTAAATAGAATTGCAAAGGGTTCAGGAACCAAATTGGAAGACGTTAGATTGTTAATAAAACAATTTAATATGATGAAAGAAACATTTGATAAAATGAAAAACAAAAACCCAGAAGACTTAAATCAACAAGACTTGCAAAAAGTTATGCAAAAGGAAATGCAAAAGAAAATGAAACGAAAATTTAAATTTAAGTGATTTTATGTTATTAGAAATTAAAATTGCAATAGTTATTTTGGCTTCATTAATTGCAGCATATACTGATTATAAAACTGGTTACATATATGATTGGTTGAATTGGCCCTTTATTTTGATTGGAGTAATTTTAGCAATATTTTCACCAAATGTAATTTGGGCATTTGTTCAATTTGGAATAGTATTTGCAATAGGGTATTTAGCATATAAGTTTGGAAAAATAGGTGGAGGAGATATTAAATTCTTTGCAGGATTAGTATTGTATTTTCCATTTTTTAATGGTTATCCATTTATTTTAGTTGTTTTGTTGTTGGCATCTTTGTTTGCAACAATATTTTATAGTTTTTTTTATTTAATACGATTATTATTAATAAAAAACAAATTGGCAATTAAATCAACATATGTTTCATTAATTTTATCCTTTATTTTAGGATTACTATTTTTTATTTTTATTAATTATTATTTAGGGATAATCATTTTTGTTTTTATGTTTGCAGCATTATTTACTATGTTAACTAAAAACGAAATTAACAATAAATTTTGGAAAAAGAAAATATCTATAAATAAATTATTAGATGATGATTTAGTTGATATGCAATTATTGAATAAAGAATATGAGAAAACAAAAACTATAAGTAATATTGATATGTTTCCTTTAGAGCAAAAAACCTTTGATAAATTGAAAAAGATTTTGCCAAAAGATGCAAAACTTTTTGTTTATAGAGATTTGCCTATATTTGGGCCATTTATTGCTTTGGGAATTATTTTAGGATTTATTATTTTAAGTTATTTTAATTTGGGTTTGTTGATTTAATTTTTCACTTTATATTCTGACCATTTTATTTTTTTTGCTAAAATAGTTTCTTTCAATTTTTTTTCTTGTTTATTTAATTTTGAATTTCCAGATTTAACTTCTAAAAAAATAACTTCTTTAATTTCATTATTATCTGCGCCTTTAAATACAATAAAATCTATTGGTTTACCTAAGAATTTGCATTCTGTAGGACTATATGGGAAATCTGGAAAATAAGGTGCAATTTGTTCAGAGAATTGACCTGTTAAAATAGATCTTGAACGTTTAATTGCATCTTCTCTTTCATATTTTAATATTGAATCTAATTTTTTTTGAAATTTATAAATTAATATTAAATAAATGATGATTAATCCTAAACCTAATCCTAAAATTGAAATTAGTACAATTATTAACTCCTGCATAATTAATTATAAAGGCAAAGGTATTTATTTTAATCTTATTAGATAACATTTATAAATCTATAATTTATTCATATTACATGTATAATTATAAAGGCCTAACGAGTTTGGAAGCTAATGCTCAATTAAAAACATTTGGGTATAACGAAATTAAAGATGTAAACAAAATTTCTGTATTTCAAATTTTATTAAGACAAGTAAAAAGTAATTTTATAATTTATTTATTATTTTTTGCTATGTTAGCATCTTTTTTTGTAGGTAAAGGCATTACGGGTTATACTATATTGGTAGTTATTTTAATTGTTGTGGGCACAGGATTTGTACAAGAATATAAAGCAGAGAAAGCTGTTGAAGCATTAAAAAAAATGGTTATGCCCATATCAATTGTAATAAGAAATGGTAAAGAAACTGAAATAGATTCTAAAGATGTTGTTCCTGGAGATATTTTAATTTTAAGAACTGGAGAAAAAATTCCAGCAGATTGTTTGATTTTAGAACAAAAAGATTTATTGATAAACGAGGCAATTTTGACTGGTGAGTCAAAAGAAGTTAAAAAAGAAGTTATACTTAATGAAAATAATTATACAGATATAAATGTTTTATTTGCTGGTTCCTTTATAGTAAATGGAAAAGCATTAGGAAAAGTTATTCATACAGGTATGAATACTAAATTTGGAAAGATTGCAAGTTTAATTTCATCTACAGAAAAATCTTTACCTTTACAAACTAAAGTAAATAAAATTACTAAATATACTGCATTTGTTGGAATGAGTATGGCTTTTATTACTGGTTTAGTAATTTTATTTGGTTCTCCTTTCTCTGCAGAATTATTAGTTGATGTTTTAATTTTGGTTATAGCAATTTCTGTTTCTGCATTTCCAGAAGGGTTGCCAGTAGTTTTAATTTCTACATTGTCTGTTGGTTCTTATAGAATGGCTAAAAAAAATGCAATTGTAAATCGAATGTCTATTATTGAAACTTTGGGTGAAACAACTGTAATATGTTCTGATAAAACTGGAACAATTACAAAAGGCGAAATGACTGTTAAGAAAATTTATGCGGATGAAAATATTTATGATGTTGAAGGTTCTGGATTTAATGCAAATGGAAATATTTTATTAAATAAAAAACAAATTAATTTAGAAAAAGAATATGTTTTAGATAAATTAATTAGAACTGGAATAATTTGTAATGATGCAAATATTCAAAGAACTGGTGAAGATAA
>CAZQQS010000018.1:10103-12464 GCA_964595665.1 uncultured archaeon
TTAGAACTGGAATAATTTGTAATGATGCAAATATTCAAAGAACTGGTGAAGATAAGGAATATAGTATTATTGGCACTCCAACAGAAGCTGCACTATTAATATTAGGTGCAAAAGAAAAATTGTATAAAGAAGATTTGGATTTTGATCGGAAAGAAGAATTAGTATTTTCTTCTGAAAGAAAAATGATGTCTGTAGTAATTAAAGAAGATAAAGATTTTGCAGTATATACTAAAGGTGCATTAGAATATATTTTACAAAAATGTACTCATATTCAAACATCTAAAGGGGTTATAAAATTATCTGAATTACATAAACAAAATATTTTAAAAGAATTTGATAACATGGCTAAAGATGCTTTGAGAACTATAGGTTTGGCATATAAGAAAATAAATAAAATTGATATTAAAACTTTGGAAAGTGAATTAATATTTTTGGGGTTTTGTGGATTAGAAGATCCTCCAAGAGAAGAAGTAAAAGATTCTTTATTAATGTGTAAGAAAGCTGGAATCAAAGTAAAAATGATTACTGGGGATACAAAGGAAACTGCTGTGTCTATAGCAAATCAAATTGGTTTGGAAAAAGGAGAAATTTTATTAGGACAAGATTTAGATAAAATGACTGATGAGGAATTAGCAGATATAGTAAACAAGGTAACTATTTTTGCAAGAGTTAGGCCAGAGCACAAATTAAGAATTGTTAAGGCATTGAAAGCAAATGGTGAAATAGTTACTATGACTGGTGATGGTGTAAATGATTCTCCTGCGTTAAAAGAAGCTCATATAGGTGTAGCAATGGGCAAAGCAGGAACTGATGTTTCAAGAAGTGTTGCAGACTTAACATTAAAAGATGATAATTTCGCAACTATTGTTGATGCTATTAAAGAAGGCCGAACAATTTTTGGAAATATTAAAAAATTTGTTACCTATCAATTATCGTGTAATTTTGCAGAATTAACTATTTTATTTATTGGAGTTATATTCTCATTTATATTTGATTGGCCCGTTCCAATTTTATTAGCGTTACATATTTTATTTATGAATTTAGTTACAGATAATTTACCAGCAATTACTTTGGGTTTGAATAAATATTCTGCAGATATAATGAATGAATTGCCTAGAAAGAATGCAGAAATATTAACTAAAAAAACATTTTTGATGATTTTAGTAACTGGAATTATAATGGCATCATTTACTTTATTAGTATTTTGGTTTACATATAATATTTTAGGCCAAACAGTTTCTGACGCGCGAACAACTACTTTAGTTACTTTAATATTGGTAGAAATTGCTGGAGCTTTTGTTTATAGAAGTTTTAGAAAAGGCGTTTTAACTAGGTCTCCATTTATTAATCCTTACTTAGTAATAGCTTCTGCCATATCAATAATTGCTACTATTATAATTGTTTATACTCCTGTTAATAAGATTTTTGAAACAATTCCAATTCCTTTTATTGATTGGGTTTTTGCCTTGGGTTTTGCTTTCTTATTGATTTTAATATTTGATGTATTTAAATTCTTCAATAATAAGTACAAATTCTTTTGTTTTGATTGATTATAAGCATTTAAAAGCTTTCTTGTCTATATTTAATATAAATTATATATGGAGGAGTTATTCGTGAATATTAAGATTATTTTTATTTTACCTATTTTAGCATTATTATTGTTATTTTCTGGTTGTGTTACTGAAAAAGAAACCATTAAGATAGGCTTTGTAGGAACATTGTCTGGAGATGCAGCAACTATTGGCGAAGAGGCAAAAAAAACTTATGAATTAGCAGTAAGTCAAATAAATTTAAATGGTGGAATAAGTGGTAAGGATTTAGAATTAATTTATGAAGATGGTAAATGTAGCCCTTCAGATGCATTATTGGCAGCTCAAAAGTTAATTTCACAAAATGATGTTAAAATAATTTTAGGTGGATTTTGTAGCTCAGAAACATTGGCAATAGCGCCTTTAGCAAATTCTTCTAATGTAGTTTTGTTTTCTTCAGCCTCAAGTAGTCCCGACATTACTAATGCTGGAGATTTTATATTTAGAGATTATCCATCAGATGCTTTTCAAGGAGTATATATGGCAAATTTGGCAAATGATATGAATTATAATAAAGTTGGAATACTTGTTGAAAATAAAGATTATCCATTAGGTATTGCAAAAGAATTTGAAAAGAGATATCAGGATTTGAATAAAACTTTTTTTGAAGAAAAATATAATTCTGAAGATAAAGATGTGAAAACACAATTAACAAATTTGATTGCAAAAGATTTGGATTTAATTTATTTGATTCCTAATACAGGAGATAATGCAATAATATTATTTAAACAATTGAAAGAGTTGGGATATAATGGCCCAATATTTACAAATG
>CAZQQS010000019.1:0-11868 GCA_964595665.1 uncultured archaeon
TAATCTATATTTGAGTTATCAAAAACAAATTGCAAATTATTATCTTGTGGACAAGAATCTTCAAACCCTATAAAAGAATCAGTTAAAGTCAAATCAGAATTATTTATATTAATTATATTTAAATCTGAATTTAAGCCTAACACCCACGAATCAGAAGTAACATTATCTAATTCTTCAATAGTTAATACCCCTATATCTAAATCTGAAATTGAAATTAAATCACTATCAGAAGAGATTATAGATCCTGAAAAATTTAAATCTAAACTATCTACAGAATCCGAACCACCCGTATAAAATAAATTTAATAATTTTGCAGATCCATAAAAATTAGAATCTATAAAATTTATTTCTTGCAAATTAGAACTATTAATAATAGTTAATAACTGGGTATTAATCCCATTTTCTAAAGCGGTATAATTGTCAAAATTACAATTTTGCAAAGTTAATGAATTAATATCATGAAATGCAGGACTAGCATCAGCATTTGCAAAAAAACCACCGTTAATATCTCCAGAAATACTATAATTGTCACAATCAATAATTATATTATCAACATCCTCAGACAAAATAAAACAAAATCCCAAAGTATTTACTAATTGGTCAAAATTAACGTCAGTTAAATTTCCAGTTAACAATATTGGCACATCATTGTCGGCAGAGGTTATAGCACGACAATCATTAGCATAGATGCCAGTTAACAAAAACACAAATCCAAATAAAACTAACCCTATCAATAAAAACTTATTCACATAATCACCTTAATATATTTTGACCACATATAAAATACTATTAAACTATATAAATTTATCTAAATATACCAAAATTAAGATTAAGTTCTTATTACTTTTCACATATTTTATAATATGCTTAAAAAACTTGTTTTAATTAATTGGAAAAGCCACAAAAACAACACAATAGAATTCAATACAGGATATAATGTATTTGTTGGGAATATTGGTTCGGGAAAAACAAGTATTTTTGATGCAATTGTTTTCGCATTATTTGGCTCAACTCCAAATATAAATTCTCGAAAAATCTTATCAAAAGATGTAATTATGTCTAAGCCTTTAGAAGAGAATGAGGCACAAGTAATATTAGAATTTGAGATTGATAATAAATTATATAAAATTGAAAGAACTATTTTTAAAAATAAAAGTTCACAAGCAAAAATCTATTTAGAAGATAAATTAATTAGAGGTCCTAAGCCTTCAGATGTAAATGAAGAAGTTGAAAAAATATTAAACTTAAATATAGACTTATTTATGAAAGCAAATTATGCAGAACAAAACTCTATAGACTATTTTTTAAAAATGCCTGCCAATGAAAGAAAGATTTTATTTGATAATATTTTTGGCATATCTAAATACGATAATTTTGCAAATAATGCTAAGCAAACAAGCAATAAATTAAAAATTAAATTAGATGAATTAATTAGTAAAAACACAGAATATAATAATTTAGTAGAAAATTATAATTTAAAAGAAATAACTGATAAAATTGATTTATTAAAAAATGAAAATGACAAAACTAAATTAGAAAGCGTAGATATTAAGACAAAAATTAATGAATTAAAATTAAAAGAAACTAATATGCTTGCAAGCAAAACTAATTTTGAAAATAAAACAAATTCTTTAAATAACATCTTAGGAAAACAAAATTATTTAGAAAAAATAATTAAAGAAAGTAAATCCGAAATTAAAATAGAAGAAATTGATGTTAATTTAAACACCTTAAAAACTAAAGAATTTTCATTATTAAAAGAATACAATATATTGGAAACAGAGCTTAACAATATTAAGAATAAGAACTATTTCTATAAATCTAAGATAGAAGAAATTGATAAAAAGTCTAAAGAATTATTAAAAATTAAAGAATTATTAGAAAATATTCCCGAAGATATAAATAATATAGTGAACAAATTAGTTACAAATATAGAAAATATAAAAGAAGAATTTACTAAAAATACTGAAAAGATTAATAATTTAGACCAAGAATTAAAGATATTAGAAAAAGAACATTCTAATTGCCCTTTATGTAATTCTGAATTATCTAGTAATCATAAAACTGAAATAATTGAAAGAAAGAATAAAGAAATATTAAATCTAAATACTAAAAATAATGCGATAAAAGAAACATTAAGTGCCTTAAAATTAGAATACGAGTTAAAAAATAAACAAAGAGAGAATTATAATAAAAATATAGAATATTTTAAAGTATTGAAAACAGAAAGCTTAGATTTAGACAAATATTCTAAATTATTAAATGATAATCTAATTATTGAAAAGAATTATAATGACAAATATCAAAAATTAAAAATAGATTTAGAAGATATTAAAAAACAAATTAATGAATTAAATAATAATAAAAATAAAATATTAGATTTGGAAAATAAAAAACAAGATTTGCAAAATATTGAAAAACAAATCATAACTTTAAAAGAAGAATTAAGAACTATTAATTTCTTACCTGAGGAATATTTAAAAATTAAAGAACTATTGCAAAAAAATGTCAGTGAAAACTCATTTAGAGATACTTTAATAATTGAAAGAGAAAAACAGATTAAAGAAGAAGAATTTAAATTAGAACAATACAATAAAATTAAAGAAAAGCAAGATTATAATAAAAAAGAAATAGATTTATTAAAGAATTTCATAGAAGATCTAATAATTTATGGAAATATAGCTAAAAAAACTCAAGAACAAATTAGAGAGCAAATTGTTTCTAGTGTAAATGATATTTTTATGGATTTGTGGCAAAATATATACCCTTATAAAGATTTTCAAAAAGTAAAATTCAATATTTCTGAAGGGGATTATAAAATAGAATTAGAATTTGATAGAGAATACAAAAGAGAATTAGATGAGTTTGTTTCTGGAGGCGAAAGAAGCGCCATAGCTTTAACTTTAAGAATTGCAATGTCTTTAGTAATGAAGAATAAACTAAATTTAATTGTTTTAGACGAACCAACTCATAATTTAGATAAATTAACAGTATCAAAACTTTCTGAATTATTTAATAATTATTTACCACAATTCATGGATCAAATATTTGTAATAACTCATGATAACAATTTAGAAGAAAACGCACAAAACGTCTTTTATATTCAAAGAAACAAAGAAGAAGATTCCCCTAGTGAGATTAGGGTTAAATAATTACATTCTTTCCAATAATTTTATACCCATTATTTTAGCAACGTCTTCGAATACTAATTTCATTTTACTATATAAGAAGTATCTATTAGCAATCTCTTCATTGTTTTCTGTAATGAATTTTATGTTCGAGTAAGTGGTATTAAAATTATTTGCTAAATCAGTAATATAAGTTACTAAAAAATGTACACTTTCTTTATCTATTGCTTCTTGTAATTTATCAGGATATTTTAAAATAATTCTTACTAAATTTAATTCTTCATCTGTAAAGATATTCTCTAAACAACTAATTTCTTTAAAATTAGTTTCTTTCATTTTCTTTAAAACAGAACAAATTCTCGCGTAAGTGTAAAGGATATATGGTCCAGAATTACCTTCAAATGATAAAGAGGAATTAATATCAAAAACAAATTCCTTTTTTGCATCATATTTTAAAATAAAATATCTTAATGCCGCATCACCAATAACTTTAGATTTATTTATTAAATTCTCACTCGCATCAAGATTTTTTTCTTTCAATACATCCAATGCCTTTTCTCTAACCTCATTAATTAAATTATCTGCATCCACTACAGTTCCTTCTCTACTCTTCATTTTTCCAGAAGGTAAAGATATCATACCATAGCTAAAGTGTTCCATTTTATTTGCAATTTCTGGATATCCTAAAACAGCAACTATTTTAATTAATTTAGAAATATATTCATTTTGTTCTGAACCAATAACATAAATACTTTTATCTAAATTAAATTCATCAAATTTTAATTTTGCTAAATAAATATCTTGTGTAATATAAATGCTTGTTAAATCTTTTCTCAAAACAACTTTGTAATCTTCTTTTTTATCACTTAATTTTACTAAATAACCTAATTCGTTATCTAAAATAACTTTTCCATTCTTGTAAGCATCCAAAATAATTTCTTTTCCATTTTTATAAATATCAGATTCATAATAAACTTTATCAAATTTTAATCCTAATTCTTTAAATGTTTCGTCCATCCCATTTATGGCCCAAGTTTTCATTTTTTGCCATAATTCCAAAGTTTCTTTGTCACCAGATTCCCATTTTTGTAATAATAATTCAGCTTCTTTAATTATTTCAGGGTTTTCTTTTTCAGCATTAGAATAAAGAACATAACAATCTCCTACAAAAAAATCAGATTTTCTATTTGCTTGTTCTGGACTCTTAAATTCAGAATATTTTAAATATCCTAACATAGATTTACAAATATGTATTCCTCTATCATTAATTAAATCAGCCCTTATAATAGAATATTTCTTTTCTAATAAATTTGATAAAGATTGGCCTAAAAGCATATTTCTAACATGCCCTAAATGTAATGGTTTATTGGAATTTGGGCTAGGAAATTCTAACATTATTTTTTTATTCTCTTTTTCCAAGTCTAAACTAAAATTGTTTAATAAGTAAATTCTATCTAATAAGATATTTATGTAACTATTAACAAAATCTACTTTTTTAATTAATTTATTTTGTAATAGTTTTTCTTTAAACGATTCAAAATCTAAATTTTTATTAGAAATAAAAATAGAATTAGCATAATCATATTCATTTAATTTTGATTCATTAGTAGTTCTTTCAATTAGTTGTTTTTCAATATTCTCTAATGAATTATAAATTAAATCAACGATTATTTTTTTCAAGAAAACACCTATACTGGTAAAGTATCTAATTGTCCCATAGATTTCAATTTTTGAACTTGCAAAGGCAAATATCTCCATACCACATCGTACTTGCCATCATCATATTCTCTTTTTTTAATTATGATAATATCATTATCTTTTATAAAAATTCTATTTCTCATCTTTCCTGGAATTCTTGCGGGTCTTTCTACTCCGTCTTCACACATTACTTTTATATATTCTGCACCAGTTAAAATTGTTACTAATGCAAATTCCTCTTCGGGCCTATTAGGTAATCTTATCCTAAATTCTTGGTTAGGATTAGCATTTTGAAATTTGTTATAAATAAAAACCACCTCAAAGTTTTCTTACAGGGTTCATTGCACCACAAGCATCACACTTTAATATAACTACACCCTTTTCTAAAATAATTCTAGTTTCTGGTTTATTACATTGAGTACACATTAAAAACTCTTCAATATATCTCTTATAAATTTGTGAAATCTTGTATGAATTTACCATACCGTTTAATATTATTTTTGCATTATCTGTAGTTGCAGGTAATCCAGTTTCTTTAATGAAAAACTTCATAAAGTGTTGAATATCTCTTTTTAACTCCTTAACTACTGCCCCAGCATTCTTTAAAATAGTCTTCTTTCCTTGAATTTGGTTTTCTAAATCAGGGATAGAAAATCGCTCGTGCTCTACATTAATATTTGCCAATTGAGCTTTGGCCCTACTTAATAATTTATCATAATCCATAATTTCTTGCATTTATATCACTCTTATATATAATTCTATAGAAGTGCTTTTAAATTTGCCTTTAAAGAAAAGCTTTTATTACTTAAGCTGTTATATATAATATGCCTAATATAAAACAATTAAATAATAAAGAAAGTAAGGAAATTTTATTAAAATTTTTAGATTATAATGCTAATATTAAAGAAACTAGGTTTGAGATCTTAGATGCTAAAATAAGATTATTATTATGCAATAAAAAAGCAATTGGGTTTTACTATAAAGATAAATTATACCCTAGCTTAAAAACAATCTTAGACTATAATATTAAATTACCTCAGATCTATTTGGATTTGGGGGCCATTCCATTTATAACAAAAGGTGCAGATTTAATGAGACCAGGGGTAAAAGATTTAGATAATTTTGAAAAGGATACTTTAATAATTTTAAAAGATGCAACTCATAAAAAAGAATTAGCTTTGGGAATTGCAGAATATTCTTCAAATGAAATAAAAACTATGGACAAAGGAAAGGTTGTGAAAACAATTCATTACATTGGCGACCTAATTTGGAATTACGGAAATAAGTGAGAATATGCAAGGATTATTATTAGACATATATAGTGAAAATACAGAAGATGAATCTTTTATTAAAATATGTCTAAAAACTAATAAAGGAAAAATTATATTAGAAGATCATAACTTCAAACCATATTTTTATTTAATTTCAAATAAAGAATTAACTTTAAAGGATTTAGAAAATTATGAAATATTAAATATAGAACTTGTAGAAAAGGAATTATCCCAAATAAATAAATTTGCAAATTTTAAAGAGAAAGCTTTATCAATAGAAAAGCTAAAAGAAATGAAAATCTATAAAATATACTTCAAAACAATATCTCAATTAATAGATACAAGAACAAAAATAAAAGCTGAATTATTTTACGAAAGTAAATTTGAATATGATATCCCTTTTGATTTTAGATATATAATAGATAAAAATATTTTTTGTTTGAAATATTATGAAATTAATGAAATGTTTGATTATAAATTATTAAACTCAATATCTTTAGATTTAAAAAAAATATCTTTTGATATAGAAACTTTAGGAAAATCTTTAGATCCTAAGAAAGAAGAAATAGTTTTAATATCTTTATATAGCAAAAATCTAAAAAAAGTTATAGGATATAAAGAAATATTATTTGATGTGGAATATTACACTCAAGTTCAAAGCGAAAAGGAATTGCTTTTAGAATTCTTAAAAACTATAAAAGATTTTGATCCTGATTTAATATATACTTATAATGGAGATAATTTTGATTTTCCATTTATTAGGGAAAGATGTAAAAAACATGATTTATTATATGATTTTGAGAAAATATTTAATTCAAATTATTCTAAAAGAAGCCAAGAATTTGAATTACAAAGATACCAACATATAGATGTATACAAAGTAGTAAGAAGTTTATCTATGAAAGGATCTTTAGATTTATTTAAATTAGATTTAGACACAGTTTACAATTATTTGTTTGGCAAACATAAATTAGATGTAAAATATTCTGAAATGGAAAAACATTATAATTCAAAAGAATTATTTCTAAAATTTGTGGAATATAATCTAAATGATTCTTTAGCTTGTTACGATATTGGAGAAAACTTTTTAGAACAATTCATTGCATTAAGTCAAATAACTGGAAAAAATCTACAAGAAATTACAAGAACATCATCAAGTAGTATAGTGGAAGCATTAATAATGCATTTATCTGTTAGAGATAATAAAATTATCCCAAATATACCTATTGGCGCAACAATAGATTCGCGAAATGATAAAAGCTTTTTGGGAGCTTTTGTAAAAGAACCTACTTTAGGACTACACGAAAAATTAGCAGTATTAGATTTTCAATCATTGTATCCTAGTGTAATAATAAGTTATAATATTTCTCCCGAAACGATTAATGAAAAAACAAAAAACGTTTTTGTAGATGTTGACAAGAATATTTTTTCACAAGATATTTCTGCAACTATACCTAATATGTTGAAAGAAGTATTTAATCAAAGAATTACTGCAAAAAAACAAATGAAAACATTTCCTAAAGACTCTTTAGAATATAAAACTTTATTTGCACATCAATGGTCATTTAAAACTATATTAAATAGCACTTATGGATATATGGGTTATGCGAGAGCTCGATGGTATAATTTTGCTTGTGGGCAAAGTATTGCTACAACGAGTAGGATGCATACTTTGGATGTATTAAAAGAAGCTGAGAAAAAAAATTTAGAAGTTATTTATGCAGATACTGATAGTGCATTTATTAAATATAAAAATGATAAAAAAGAAATTTTAGATTTCTTATATTACATAAATAATAAGTTGCCTGGAATAATGGAATTATCTTTAGATGGTTTTTATAATAGAGGATTATTTGTACAAAAAAAGGGTTCTGAAGATGTTGCAAAAAAGAAATATGCTTTAATTGATGAAGAAAACAATATGAAAATTGTTGGTTTTGAATATGTAAGGCATGATTGGTCTAAATTAGCTAAAGAAACTCAAAAAACAATATTAGAAATGATTTTAAAAAATAATGATATTGATGGTGCAAAAGAATATATTAAAAAAATATTAAAACAAATTTCCAAACATTCTTTACCTAACGAATTATTTATAATTTATAACCAAATAAGAAAAAATTTAGATGATTATTCATCTATAGGCCCAGCAGTAAATGCTGCAAAAAAAGCAATTGCTCGAGGCGAAGCAATAAATGAATCTTATGTTGGATTTATTGTTTCAAATACAGGAAAAACAATCTCTGATAAAGCAGAATTATATAATTATGTTAAACCAGGCGATTACGATTCAGAATATTACATTGAGAATCAAATAATACCAGCAGTTAAAAATATATTTGCTGTATTTAATATATCAGAAGATCAATTAATGGATAAACCTTCACAAAAAAAATTATTTTAATGATTATTATGGATGAAATATTAACAAATTTAAAGAAAGCTGAAAAAGCATGGATAAATGCAAGAAATGTAGCCTTAAAAGAAGTTAAAGTTAATGCAAAATTATTAGATGTTGCAAAAAAAGTTGAAAATGAAATATTGAAAACATGCGAAATTGCTTTTCCAATAAACATTTCAAGAAATAATGAAGCTGCACATTATTCTCCAAAAGATGATTGTGAGGATGTTTTTAAAGAAAATGATTTAAT
Organism: uncultured archaeon; assembly: GCA_964595665.1. Taxonomy (GTDB): domain Archaea; phylum Iainarchaeota; class Iainarchaeia; order Iainarchaeales; family 0-14-0-20-30-16; genus 0-14-0-20-30-16. Next base: position 8,749 of record CAZQQS010000019.1, read on the forward strand.
CAAAATTGATATTGGTTGTCATAGCGAAGGATATGTTGTGGATGCTGCATTTACAATTAATTTAGGTAAAGACAATAATGAAATATTAAATGCATCAAAAGAAGCATTAAATAACGCTATAAAATATGTTCAAAAAGAAAAAATGAATTCTGAATATGGTACCTTGGGAGAAATAATTGAAACTACAATTTTAAAATATAAAAATTGTAAACCAATATATAATTTAACTGGCCATAGTATGGAACAATATAATTTACATGCGGGCAAATCTATTATTAATCACGCATCAGACAATAAATCCAAATTAGGTAAAGGAATATTTGCAATAGAACCATTTGCAACTAATGGCTCTGGGTTTATAAAAAATGGTGATTTTTGTTCTATTTATTCTTATATTAATTCTAACACAAGATTACCTAATTCTAGAAAAATTGCAGATGAAGCAAAACAATATAGTATGCCTTTTTCTGAACGTTGGATAGGAAAAAACTTAGAACCATTGCAAAAGAAAATAGCTTTAAATTCTTTAATACAAAACAAATGTTTTTCTAAACACCCCGTATTAATTGATATAAAAGATTCTTTTGTTTCACAACACGAAAAAACAATTTACATAGATGAAAATAACGAAGTACATGTATTTCCTGATATTGAATATTAATTATTTTTTATAAATTCGAGCATCTACAATTATTGGTTTTTTTGTATCTTGTTCAATTATAACCGGATTTAAATCAATAAAAACAATATCTTTATGCTTTAAGGAGAATTTTAATAATTTGCTTACAAATAACCATAATTTATTTTCATTTATTTTTGTAACAATTGCTTGATTTTTTAATTCTTTTAATTGAGATAAAAAATCTTTTTTTGTAATAGGCAAAACTCTAAAGGAAACATCTTTTAATTGTTCAGCATATTTGCCCCCCAAACCCAACATAAATAATTTACCAAATTTTTCATCTTCTTTTATACCAATAATTAATTCATCACCATATATTTTTTCTTGAATTAAAATCTTCTTTGATTTTAAAGCAATAGCTCTTTTAAGGATAATTGATTTTTGTTTTAAGAATTCTTTTTCTGATTTTAGTTCTACTATGGCTTTTGATTTAACTTTATGAACTGCCTTATCAGAAATAATTTTAACAAAAATAGGATATTGATTTGGATAAATATCTTGATTAAATTCCTTCAATGTAAAAACATAAGATTTTACTACTTCCAAATCTTTTGATAATAATTCTTCACTAATATGTTCATCCAAAATCTTCATAAAATCAACTACAACCAAAATTTATAATATAATATTATTCCTAATACTAATACAATAGCAAATATTACAAAAATATAATTGTAATTATTTATATTTTCTCCGATAGAAATAGTTTGAGAATCTAAATTCTTCTCTAATTCACCATCATTAGTAGCTAAACTTAAATCCAATGTAACTACTTTACTTTCTTGACTTTTTATATTATAAGTTAATGTTTTTAATTCCATAGGTTTTAAATTTAAATCATATCTTTCAGATAATCCAAATTCTTTAAACCCTAAAACATTCAGAACTGCGGCTTTATCTAAAGAACTATCATTATATAAAACAATTTCTATATTTGAAGATTCATTTAAATCCAAGGTCTTTTTATCAATATTTAAATTAACTAAAATTTCATCTAAATAAACCCTAGCATTTGAAACCAAACCATTTGAATATTTTGTGAAAATATATCCTTTATAATCATATCTCAAAACAGCTGGAGAAACAGTAAATGATTTATCACTCTTAGGAACAACATTATATCTTAATTCAACATTTGCATTCGGAACAACACTCTCTTCCAATGATGGCACACCATCTTTCAAATTAAACCATTTTGTAAATATCTCATTATCATAAAATAAATATATTTTTGCCGTGTCATAACCTGTATTTTTTACTTTAACTTCAATAGGGGTTTTTTCATTTAATTTGTATTCCGAATAAACAAAATTTTTACTAAACAAATCATCTGAAAAATAAGGGATCTTAAAAGAACCTATTTTTGAATCTAAATTAAACTCTAAATTTTCATTAGATCTAACACATAAATAATAAGACTCTTTATCTCTTAAATCTTCCAAAGAAATAAATAAATAATCTTTTTGGATATCTCTAAATAAATAACCATAATTTGTTTCAAAACCAAACATGTTTCTACGATATTCATAACCATCTTCAGTCAAAACATAAATTAAACCATCACCAGCATAATTTTTAATATGTAAAAATATCCCAAATATACCAGGATAATCCAATAATAAACCTTTATCATAATCTGACAAATTTATGTAAGTACAAGTTTCAGGACTTTCAAAAGTAGGCGTTATGTTTAAATCTTTGAAGGTATATGTCAAACCCTCAAAATCAATTGCAAATGTAAATGACATTAAAAATAATAATATAAATGTAAATCCCAAAAACTTCATGAAAATCCCTCTATATATGTATTACATAAAAATATATATATTATTCTATTATTTTTTTAATACTTTCTTCATTTAAAGGCAAAATCAAAGGCTTTTTAATATTTTTAAGCTCTTTTGCTAAAGAATGAATTATCAAATTTTCTTCTTGAACAAATAGGTTTTCAATTATTTTCAAATCTGAATACTTTCTCTCTTTTAACCGTTTTTTTAAAATATTTACACTGGGTTTTAAAACAAAAATTAGATCAAAATTAAAATCATATTTGGATATACAATAAGGACTTAATAATCCAGATAAAATAAAGTCTTTAGGTAATTTTTTGTTTAAAATTTTGGAAAATTTGTTTAAATCTACATCTTTCACTTTATCTAAAGAAATTGTAGAATTTTTATCAGTTATAAACTCCTTTTCTTCAAAATATTTTAAACCTATTTTTTTAGATAATTTTTTTGCAAAATAAGTCTTACCCGAGCAAGGAATTCCAGTAATTAATATTTTCATTTTTAAACCCTTTATAAATAACACAAAAACAAATATAAACTCTTTGTAAGGGATATATGTATATATTATATATGGGGCGAATTTATGAATAGAGTTTTAGGTATGATTTTAACATTAGTATTTTTTACATCTTTTATTTTTGCAAGTTC
>CAZQQS010000020.1:0-11803 GCA_964595665.1 uncultured archaeon
TGTCAGAAATTATTCAAAAAACACAAAATAAATATCTAATTAAGAAATCTGGACAAATGTTAACTGATTGCACCTTATTCTTAAATGAAAATCTTTTTAATCAATTAGAAAAAGAGGCAATTAATCAAATTAAAAATGTAGCTATGCTTCCAAGAATACAAGGAAATGCTTTAGCTATGCCTGATATGCATTCTGGCTATGGTTTTCCTATTGGAGGAGTTGCTGCATTCGATTTTCAAGAAGGAATAGTTTCTCCTGGTGGAATTGGCTATGATATTAATTGTGGTGTACGATTATTAATTTCAAATGTAGAATTAAAAGAAATTAAAAAAGATTTAAAAGAGATTTTAGATAAATTATTCAAAAATATTCCTTCTGGAGTAGGTTATGAAAATAAAGAAAAATTATCTAAATCAGAATTATTTGAATTGAATATAGAAGGAATAGATTACGCAATAAAAAATAGTTTTGCAAATAAAAAAGATAAAGAATGCACAGAAGATTATGGTAAATTAAAAGCATCAAATGATTTTTTATCACAAAAGGCAATTGCAAGAGCATTAGCGCAAGTAGGAACTTTAGGTTCGGGAAATCATTTTTTGGAAGTGCAAGTAATAGATGAGATTTTTGATGAAGAATTAGCAAAAAAATGGAATTTGAAAAAAGGAAATATTGCTATAATGATTCATTCTGGTTCAAGAGCTTTTGGACATCAAGTGGCAACTGATTTTGTAAATTTATTTAACACTTTAGAAAAGAAATATAAATTAGATTTCCCTGATAAACAATTGGCTTGTGTGCCAATTCAAAGTAAAGAAGGTCAAGAATATTTATCAAGTATGAATGCTGCTGCAAATTATGCATATGTTAACAGACAAATAATGACTTTTAAAGTAAGAGAAGTTTTTGAAGAGTATGGAATTAAATTAGATTTGCTATATGATGTTTCTCATAATATTGCTAAAAAAGAAACATATAAAATAGATAATGAATTAAAAGAAGTTCTGGTACATAGAAAAGGTGCAACAAGAGCTTTTGCAAAAGGAAATAAATTATTGCCTGAAAAATATATTAAGACAGGCCAACCAATAATCTTGCCAGGAAGTATGGGCACATATTCTTATGTTTTAGTTGGTAATAAAGCAGAAGAATTATCTTTTGGTTCTGTATCTCATGGTGCTGGCCGAGTAATATCAAGAAGTAATGCAAAGAATTCTTTAAGTTATGATTCTGTAATAAAAGAATTAAATGATAAAAATATTTTAATAAAAACAAATAGTAAAAGGGGTTTAGTTGAAGAAGCACCTCAAACCTATAAAGATGTAACTGAAGTTGTAAAAGTTTTAGAAAAAAATAAATTAGCAAAAGTTATTGTAAAATTAAAACCAATTATGGTGATGAAAGGTTAATTAAATATTTAATACATCTGGTTTTTTGAATTTAGAATATCTTTTTCTTAATTGTTCTAAAATAAATTCTCTAGAATTAGGATTTTTAATTCGTTCTAATAAATAATTTACTGCTCCTGGTCTCAAAGAGGATAAATTTGCAATTATAGGGTATGTATGTGCTTGTAATAATTCCAAATATTTTTCAGGTTTATTTCTACAAACCATCCAATATAATACTTGCTGATCAATATCCATAGGATACATTTCTTCTACATCTATTCTTTTTTCAGCAAAATCGTTTGTAGGAATTAAATCGTGATTTATTAATTTAGCCCAATAATCCATTAATTGTTCTAGCTCTTTATTTGATAATTCTTCAAATTTAAAGCTCTTAGTTATTCCTGGTTTTTTTTCTGTTCCCACATATTTACTATATATTTTTATTTGACCATTTTCTGTTTTAGCATATAATGTTCCTAAAGGAATTCCTGCTCGTTTAATAACTTTAATTACATGATTATGAATATCAACTAAAGTATTTGGTGTATCTCTTAATCCTAATTGTCTTACATATTTCCTAAATAATTGTATTGTGCCAGAAGGCGTATTAAAATCAATTACCTTTTCAGCTACATGTAAATTAGAATTATTTGATAACTTAAAAGAATGTCTATATAATCTGGAAGCGGTTCTAGATACATTAAAATCAGTTCTTATTTCTCCAGTAGGAGTTACACTTACAACTCTATTTCTTAATTCATGTAATCTTAATTTTCTCGGAATAGGCATATTAAAATAATATAAGAAATATTTATATATTCTATATTGTTATTTATATTGATGGAAACTGTTTTGCAAATAAAGAATTTAAGAAAGAGCTTTGGTAAAAAACAAGTATTAACTGGCGTATCTTTCGATGCTTATGAAGGACAATGTATTGGTTTATTAGGTCCAAATGGAGCAGGTAAAAGTACAGTTTCAAAATTAATTACAAAATTAATTGATAAAGATGAGGGTAAAATTCTAGTTTTAAATAAAGATCAAGATAAAGATTTTCAAGAAATTAAGAAATATATTTCTTTAGTTCCTCAAGATTTTGCATTTTATTTTGAATTAACTGTAAAAGAAAATTTAGAGTATTTTGCAAAAGCATATAATGTAAAAAATTCAAAAGAAAGAGTTTTAGAAGTTATTAAATTATTAAACTTATCGAAATTTACAAATACCCTTTCTGGAAAAATGTCTGGAGGGTATAAGAGATTATTAAATATTGCTGTTTCTTTAATTCACGATCCAAAATTAATTTTATTAGATGAACCAACAGTAGCTTTAGATGCAGATATGCGAATTAAAGTTTGGGAAGTAATTGAATTATTAAAGAAACAAGGTAAAACATTAATTTTAACAACACACTATTTAGATGAAGCACAAAGATTGTGTGATAAAATCGCAATATTAAAAGATGGTAGAATTATTTTATTTGATTCGCCTAAAGGCATACAAGAAAATTTTGCAGGCAATACTACGATAAAATTAGTTTTAAAAAGAGAATTAACAACTAAGACAAAAAGTTTATTAGAAAAGAAATTTAAGTGTGAGTTTTTAGAGAACCATATAAACTTAATAACTAAATCTAATAGTCTTTTAGATGCAATTACTGAGATAAATATTTTAGTTGGAAAAGAAAATATTAAATCTTTAGATATTTTGATACAAACTTTAGAAGATGCATTTGAAAATATAATTAAGGAATGATTTTATGTTATCGTTGATTAAAAAAGAATTGAAAGTTTTATTTTCTAAAAAAACATCTTTGGTAATTTTGATATTATATCCTATAATTTTATTAACTTTGTTGGGCATAGGATTTGATAAACAAAATGTAAGTTTGGATGTAGGTATCGCTGGAATGAATAATTTTGATTCTAATTTAGTAAATTCTGGATTTAATGCTTTTGGAGTTAATCCAATATCAATAGATTCTAATAGTTCTTTAACCAAAGCATTTTTGATTTCTCCAATATATATTATATTCAAACCTTTAGAATTGGGAACCTATTCTGCGAGTATTTTTTATGAGAATTTAGACTTTTTTGTTGGGCAAGGTGGTTTACAACTTTCCGAGAATTCATTATTATATTTATCTAATAAAATAACATTTGAGAAAATAAATTATATTTTAGATCAAATAAATGATTTGCGAGATTTATTAATATCTCAAAAAGAAAAACTAATTGAATATGAAGTTATGTTAGATGAAACTTCTAATCAATTAATTGACATAAATAATAAGTTATCAGATATAAATTTTATTGACTTAAATAATACTTTAGAAAATAAAAAAATTGATTTAACAGAAATATCTGGAAAATTAAACAATTTGGAAGACGATAAAAATTTATTGTTAAATGTTTATGAAACTAATAAAGAGTTAATTAAAACTATAGATAATCTATATTTTAGTTTAAATAATTTTAATGTAAATGCAAGTAATTTTAAAAAAGATTTAATAGTATTATCTATTTTATTGCCTCAATTAGACGCATTAGGTTTGGATTATAATGTTGATGTTAATTCTTTAATTACTGATTTAAATGTTTTTACTTCTGATTATGACGATTTATTAAATCAATTAAAAGATGTAAATACTACTATACATACTTCAAACAATGGTTTGGAAAGTTTTATTTTAGACTTTAATTCTACTTTTGAATTAATTAAATATAATGTTGAAGATACAAATATTTTAATTTATGATTTGCAAGAAAAATTAGCAGTAATGGAAATAGATTTCAATTATGCACAAACAATGCTAAAAGATAGTTTAATAAAACAAGAGTTAATAAAACAAGATTTGAATTCTTCAATAACAATATTAGATTCTTTAATTTTAGATTTAGCTCCAGAAAATTTTGATGCAGAAGCAATTTCTAATCCTATAAAAATAGATAAAAAATCGAGTTATGAATTTTTAACTTCGAGAGATATTGCTTTAATCTTTGGAATGGTTTTGGTTTTGTTATTTAATTCTATTTTGTTAGTAAGTGTTGCTGGAGTTAAAGATAAAACACAAGGTATAGATGTTCGAGAGAAATTAAGTTCAAGAAATAGATTTTGGTTCTTATTTGGAAGATTTTTAGCTCAAAGTTTAGTTGGATTAATTACTGCAATAATCATGTTGATTTTTGTAATATTTGTTTTTAATTTCCCAATATTGAATTTTGGCTTTGTTTTATTGTATTTATTGTTGTCTATATTTGCATTTGTTGCAATTGGTTTATTTATAAGTATTTTTGTAGATAATGAAAGTATTGCTATATTAATTTCTTTGTTAATAGCGATGCCTATGTTATTTTTATCAGGATTAATTTTACCAACATATTTTATGCCCGAGTTCTTATCAATTTTTGCAAATATCTTGCCTTTAACTTTAGCTAAGAATGCAATCTTGCATAGTTTAGTTGGCAAGGATAGTTTGATTTATTTAATAGGTTTATTAATCTATATTTTTGTATTTTTAGGTTTAGTATATTTATTTAGGAAAAGATAATTAGTAATCAAATAATCCTTTTTGTAATTTAGCTTCTGTTTTAATTTTTTTATTTGTTACTTTTAATGTTGCTTTTGATTGGTCTTTTTTTAATAATTTTTTTTCATTGTTTTCTTTTGGGATAAAAACAGAGTTAATATCAAATTCAACTTTTAAATGTTCTAAAAGTTTTTGTGCAACTTTTAATCCCAAAATGTTAATTAACATTTGTGGATCAGAATTTTTAATATCATAAATAGTTTTAAATTTATTAGTATATAGTTTACGTGCTCTTGCTCTTCCAATATTTGGCAATTCAATTAATAATAATAATTCTTCTTTAATTCCTTGTTTAATTCTTTTTTGGATTTTAATTGCTTGTTTTGTAATTATATCTTTATTTAATATTTTTGCTAATTCAGAAATTGCATAAGCAATCCATTCTGCAATAAATACTTTATTATGAAGTATTCCTGGTAATAAATTATAATTGTCTAACAAATCTTGTTCTGAAGTTTCACTAATCCATTCTAAAAATATTTTACAAGTAAAATATTTTTCTAGGATTTCATAGTCATCATATAATTCTGCAGAAAATAAACCAAATTCTTTATAATTTTCTTGCAAGTCTAATTCCAAATCTTGTTGTTTAGTTTTAGAAGGCATAATCCAAGGCCTTAATTCTAATGTATTAACAATTAACATTAATAGTTCTTTATCTGTTAATTCATCAAATACATTTAATTTTGTAATTATATTATTTGCACTTAAAGGATCAATATACAATTCTGAAACTCTTCTTCCCAATTCAGTTATTTTTACAAATTTATTTTCTATTCTTATAAAATTATATAATTCCAATTCTCTTAATATTGTTTCTATTTTATAAAATAAATTATTTAAATCTTGAAATCTTATTGCATAAAAAGTATTTTTGAAGAATTTTTCTAATGATTCATCATTATAAATAAATTCATTTGCAATTAAAGATAAAATCATTGTTCTCAATGTTGGGATATATCCTAATTGTGAATCTACTTCTTCTGGAGAAGCATTTACATATCTTTCAAATAAGGATTCTACATCTAATTCATCCTTTGCAATTAATAAAGATTCTCCTTCGTTATCCAAACCTTTTCTTCCAGCTCTTCCAGACATTTGCAAATATTCTTTTATTGGAATTGGGTGCATTCCAGAAGCTCCATGTCTATAGGTAGTATGGATGATAACTCTATATGCCGGTAAATTAACTCCTGCAGCCAATGTTGGAGTACTTACTATAATTTTTATGTGCCCTAATTTAAATAATTCTTCAATACTATTTCTTAATGGTTCTCTTAATCCTGCATGATGAAATGCAATGCCATTTAACATATTATTAACAGTTTCTCTATCATAATCTGTTTGAATGTAATTATCAATTTCATTAATTGTTTTTGCGATTATTTTCTTATTTTCCAAAGATAAATATTTTTTAGTAATATTTTGTAATTTTTTTGACAACCCTTCAGATGTTTTTCTTGTGTTTGTAAAAATCAATGCTTGTTTATTTTTTTCTAAAGTATCAAAAACAATACTTTCTAAAGATGAATTTTTTGTTTCTATTAAATATTTTCTTTCTTGCAAAGTAATTTCATTATCTAAAATAACTCCCTTATCTAATTTTACTGGCCTATATTCTGAATAAATTAATTTTGCATTTAACCAAGAGGCTAATTCTTTGGCATTTGGAATCGTAGCGCTTAATCCTATAACTTGCAAATTTTTTATAGTTAACATTAATTCTACAATTATTGTTTCTAATGTTGCACCCCTATCTGAATCTATATTATGAATTTCATCTATTACAATTAATCCTAAAGTGTGTAACCAAGATGCTTTATGCCTTATTAAAGAGTCTAATTTTTCAAAAGTTAAAAATATTATTTGATAATTTTCTAAATACTTTGCACTCGAATCCAAATCTCCTGTTGATAAACCTATTTTCAAATCAAAACTTTCATACTTCTTTTTAAAATTCTTATAATGTTCAAAAGTTAATGCTTTTAATGGAGAAATAAAAATAACTCGTTTTCTTTTTTCTAAAATAGTATTTAGCATGTAAATTTCCGAAACTAATGTTTTTCCAGAGCTTGTTGGACTAGATATAATTAGATTTTTATCACAATATTCTTCATTTAATGCCAAAATCTGCATTTCATTAAAATCAGGTATATTATATAATTCTTTAACCTTTTGCAATAGCTCTTGAAAATTAGACATATATATTAATTATTAAAAGGGTTTAAAAGATTAATTTCGTTTATGCTTTATTTCTACCTTGTCTATTAAGCCATCTTTTATATAAATTATTTTATCAGCATAAATGGTTAAGTTTGGGTCGTGAGTAACTACCACAAAAGTTGTTTTTCGCTCATCTCTTAGTTTTTTTATTAATTGGATAATATTTGTTGCGTTTTTAGAATCTAAATTTCCAGTAGGCTCATCTGCAAAAACTATTTCAGGATTATTTATTAAAGCTCTTGCAATTGATACCCTTTGTCTTTCTCCTCCAGATAATTCATTTGGTTTATGTTTTACTCTATTTTCTAAGCCAACTAATTTTAGAATTTCTAATGCTGTTTTTGTTTTCTTTTCAGAAGTATTATCGGGAATAGTTGGAATTAAAACATTTTCCAAAACTGTTAAAGTAGGAATTAAATTAAAACTTTGAAATACAAATCCAAAGTAATATCGTCTAAAAACAGCTAAACTAAAATCATCTAATTCAGTTATATTTGTATTTTTTATAATAATATTTCCTTTTGAAGGTTTATCTAATGCTCCTAATAAATGTAATAATGTACTTTTTCCAGATCCCGAAGGACCTAAAATCATTGCAATTTCTCCTTTAGATATGGAAATATCTGCCTTTTTTAATGCCGGCACTTCAATTTTATCTAACATATAGATTTTTGCTAAATCTTGTGTTTTTATTATTTCCATTATTAATCACCATATTTTTGATTTATTTTTTTTATGATTTCAAAAGAATTTTTTAAACTCTTTCTAAATTCTTCAATATCTTTTTTTGTTAATCTTTTTTTAGAATAATTTTTTAAAAAATTATAGGTATCTAAAATATATTCTTTAGTAATATCTCCAGATAATTTGTAATATAGTGTTTGTAACCTCATAAATTCTTCTGGTTCTACAGAAATATTTAAACTTTTCCAAGCGTTTATTGCGTTTTTTTCAAATTCTTTTGCGCTTTTAGAAAAATTATCTAAATAATTCAAACCTTCTTTAGTAATTGAATATTCTTTCTTTTTTCCAGTTTTTATTTTTATTTGTTTTTTTTCTAACAAATCTTCTAATGCAGGATAAATTGATCCAAAACTAGGTTTAAACGTATTTTGCGATAATTCAATTATTTTTTTTCGTATTCCATAAGTATGTAAAGGTGTTTCTTTAATTACCAACAATATTAAATATTTTAATTTTCCTTTTAAGAATACACAATTGTCCATATTATCACTCGTTATAGATATATCTATACCGATATGTTTATAAATTATTTGAATCTATTTATTTTATTGTTTGGAGGAATTATAATGTTTAATTACAAATTCATTTTTATTATATTGTCAGTATTTTTGTTTAGTTCTGTATTTGCTGTTGCAGATTATGCGTATATTTTGAGATTGGATAGTTATTCTACTTATCCTACAACTATTTATCCTAATAGCGAAGTGAGTTTGAACTTAACTATGTCAAATATTTCTCAAGCAAATGATGCTGAAAATGTTACTTTTAAATTAATAAATAATAATTCTAATTTTGAAAGTCTTAAAGACAATGATTTTATAAATATTATAAAATTTAGTCAAACTGGAACGGGTGTTTTGAGATTTAAAGTAAATGCTAATACTCCTGGGGGTTATTATTCTTTACCTTATACCATAGAATATACAAATAATAATCAAAAATATACTATTGATTCACAAGTAACTATTAATGTTTCTAATTATAGTAGATTAAATGTTGTTTTGGATGAATACCCTAAAGAAAATTTATATCTAAATGATGAAGTTAAAATTTCTGGAAGAGTTTTAAATGAAGGAAATACTACTTTAACTGGTGTTGATTTATTATTAAACTATTCTGCAAGAATTATTCCTTTAAGTGAAACAAGTTTGTTTTTGGAAGATTTAATGCCTGGAGAAAGTAAATACTTTGAGTTTAATTTTAAAATTCCTAAAACTACTGAACCAGGAATATACGATGTAAATGTTTTAGCTACTGATGTTTCATTAAATAGTGATAATGAAAAATTATCTTTGATTATTGAAGATAAACCATATTTAATAATTTCTTCAATAAATAAATTGATTACTAATAACGGTTTAATTTTATCTCAAGGTGATGATTTTTCTTTATCAATTCAATTAGAAAACATATCAAAATCTAAAGCTAAATCAGTATATGTAAAGATATTAAATTTAGAAGAAATTAATTTTATTGGAAATGATATTGCATATTTAGGATCTATAGATTCTGAAGATACTGGTGCAGGAATTTTTGATTTAATAATTGGAAATAAAACAAAGGTTGGAAATAATACTTTACAATTAGAAATTGTTTATTCTGATGAATATGATGTTGAACATAAAGATTACAAAGAGATTTCTTTATTGATTAATAAAAAGAAAGCTTCTAATGCATGGGTTTCAATTTTAATATTATTATTGATTGCTGGAGGAATAGGATATTATTTTTATAGAAAGAATCAAAGGCACAATAAAATTAAAAACATAAAGTAAATATAAAATTGGTGAATCTATGTCAAAGTTATTAATTTATTTCATTAACAATCAAGAAATTAAAACATATAACAAAGATTGGTGAATCTATGTCTCTTGTTAAAGTTGCTTTTCTAAATAATTTCCGAAGATTAAGTCGAACTATGTTGGCTTTGTTGGGAATTATTATAGGAATAGGAGCTTTAATCTCTTTAGTTTCTGTTGTTGATGGTGTTTACAAGGAAGCATCTGAATCATTAGGTAGAATGCAAGGTTTAATGGTATTCAAGGGTTCAATGGGCCCAACTAATAGTTTAATGTCTACTTCTTATGAATCTAAGTTAAAATCCGTTCCTGGAGTTGATAAGGCTGTTCCATCTGTATTTAGTTCTATATCTACAGTTGATGGCCAGAAAACAAGTTTTGGATTTAGTAGTTATGCTATTTGGGGTGTAAAACCAAGCGATTTTAAATATACTGTTTACAACTCTATTGAAGATAATATAATTCAAGGAGATATGATAAAAGATACAGATGTGAAAATGATTTTAATTCCTAAAAAATTTGCTGATGATTATAAGAAAACTATTGGTTCGAAAGTTGTTTTAAATGATGTTAGTTTTAAAGTAAAAGGAATTTATGAAGTTAGTTCTATGGACAATGATATTGTTGCAAATATTGATGAAGTAATTAAAGAATTTGATTTGCCTTCTGATCAAGTAAATTATTATAATATTGCTTTAATTAATCCCCAAGATGCAGCAAAAGTTAGAAATTTAATTAAATTTAAATTCGAAGAGCTAGAAGCATATAGTCAACAAGATACTTTAGAAATGGTTGGGGATTTATTAGGTAATTTACGTTTATTAGTAATAGTTGTTTCAATAATTGCAGCAATTGTTGCTGGTGTTGGGATAATTAATACAATGTTAATGTCTGTAATGGAAAGAACTAAAGAAATTGGTACTTTAAAAGCTGTTGGTTGGACTAATGGAAATGTAATGTTAATGATTTTATTAGAATCTTTATTTATTGGTATTATTGGTGGAGTTTTAGGAATTTTATTTGGATATTTTGGAGCATTTGTTTTAGGTTTAGCTTCTGGATTATCTGCGGTAGTAACATTATCTACAGTTATTTCAAGTTTTATTTTTGCAGTAGTAATTGGAGTTATAGGTGGATTATATCCTGCATATATTGCTTCAAGATTAGATCCTATTGAGGCATTAAGAAGTGAGTAATTAATTTGCCCATTTTAAAATTAATTTATAAAATAAAATTCTATCTTCTAATTTAGTTTTTCTTTTGTAAAGAATTTCTAATTTGTTTTTTGAGATTTCTTTTTGTAAAGCAATTTTTTTAATTATTTTTTCGCCTATGCCTTTATTTTTATATACTATAGAAGTTTCAATAGTTTCAATTAGTTTTTTTCTATAATCTAAATCCTTAATAAAAGTTTCAACAACTTTGTTTATACTTTCATCCCCAATATATTCTATAGGGATATTAATTTTTTTAAAATCATCTTTATAAGTTTTATCACTAATACTTTTGAATTTGTGTAACCAAAAAGTTTTATTAATAAATTTTTTGATTTTATTATTTTCAATAAATGAATTTGCATCTTTTTCTACTTTTTCCCAACTTTGAATTTTATCTAATGTAGAATTATAATCCTCCATTATAGAATGCAATTCTTTTTTAATTATGTCTTTTGAAGGATATACAATTTTAAATAAAATATCTTTTTTGGCTTTAATTATTCCACCTTCATTAAGATATTTAGAAATACTCTCTTTTTCTATTAAAGATAGTTTCTTAATTTCTGAGAAATTCTCTAATTCACTTAAGGTATTAAATAAATCCATATAAGATAAAATCATAGTTATGCTTTTAAACATATAAGCTATACTTTTATAAGGTGATAAAATGGATAATAAGACAGGAATATTTACATATATGATTATAGGGGCAGTATTTTTAATTTTGGGTCTATTATTGGCTCCAAAGGTTATTAATACTCAAGAATCTAATGAATTGTTTGTTAATGGTTATGCAAAAGCAAATGTTTTACCAAACGATGCTAAGATATACATAACTTT
>CAZQQS010000021.1:0-8713 GCA_964595665.1 uncultured archaeon
GATTGCATTATTTATAATAATGATTGTTCATGAATTAGCTCATGGTATTTTAGCAAGAAAAGTTGGAATTAAAGTTAAATCTTTAGGTTTATTATTATTGGGAATATTTCCTATAGGGGCTTTTACAGAACCTGATGAACAAGATTTAAAAAAAGCTTTGCCAAAAGAACAAATGAGAGTTTATTCTGCTGGGCCAACATCAAATTTATTTTTAGTAGTAATTATTTTTGCAATAATTAGTTTAATTTTTAATCCTTTATTCGCGGGATATATGGGCGATATAAAATCTAATGCTAAAGATGGAATTTATATTACAGAAATGCAAGAATTTACACAAATTTGTGGGTTTGGTGTTGATTCTAAAAATTATAATAAATTAGATAATTTATTTTTACAATTAGATGTTAATCAAAAACAATTTTTTGAGAATTATAATTTAAAATTATCAGGAATAAATTCTTTAACTGTAAAAGATTTAAATGATTTAACATATATTACTAATACTGATAATAATTCCTTTTTATTTAATTTATTAATTGAAGATAAGAATACAAAAAGTACTTTTGAATATGATGCTTTTTTTGAAAAGAATTCAGATAATTCTTTTGGTGTAAAATTATCTGAAAAAACAAAAGATGATTTTGAATATCCATTTAGTTATTTGTTATTAAAATTTATTTCAACAACTTTATATTTCACATTACTATTTAGTTTTGCAGTTGCTTTATTTAACTTTTTGCCAATAATACTTTTAGATGGGGGTTCAATGTTCCCAATAATTATTAATGAGTTTATTAAACCAGAAACACATTATAAAAGAAGAAAGTTAATAGTTAACTCAATTTCAATTGCTGTAATTGTTTTCTTTTTAATATTAATAGCAATAAATATCTTGCCATTCTTTTTCTAAAATAAATATGATCGGGGCGCGACTCTCACCAAGCCGCGGGAAATAATTTCCCCCAGTTTTAGGTTAATCCTGACCCCTTTTGTATCAATCTTCGTTACACTCGATAATACTTCTTTGATAAATGATCGGGGCGCGACTCGAACGCGCGATCTTCAACTTAGGAGGCTGATGCCTTATCCAACTCGGCTACCCGACCATATTAATATTTTATTAAGATAAATATATAAATTAACGTTAATGAATATATTTATGGTTGTTAAACACTCTGTTATTAAATCTTATGTTAAGCCTAGAAGTAATTTTTCTAATTGGCATTCTGTTTCAGAAGTATCTAGAGTTAATATTTCAAATTTTCATTTGGGCTCAGGGCAAATAGGTGATGTTTATGCTGGTAGATTAGTTTTTAGTAATGGAGATGTTAAACGAGTAGCGATTAAAAAATTTAAATATGATGCTCAAAAGATGAAAGCTCAGCACTATTCAAAAGTTATTGAATTATTAGCTAAATCCGGAGTAAATATTCCTAAAACTTTTGTATATAACTTAGATGGGGAGCCTGTTTTGATTTCGCCATTATTTGGAAGTATTAAGAAAGGTAGCAAATTAATTGCAAATTGTCCTAATTTAAGTTTGTTGACATCTTTTCCTGAATTTGAATCTTTAACTACTATTTTAGCAAATACTTTAAATGCTGGATTATATCCTCATTCAGATTATATTTTTAGTTTTAAGAATTCAGGAGAAAATAGATTTATTCCTATGGAATTAGATAATTTGGTAGATGATTATTATTATAAAAGAAGTCTTAAAAGTGTTTTTAGAAGGAATACTTTTTTTACCGATTATTTATTTGATGTTGAAAAATATAAATCATTAAGTATAGAAGAAAAAAATTCTTTAATAGATAAGTCAAATATATTTATTAATTTATTATTAAAAAAAATTAAAGATGCTTCTTTGAGAATTTATTTAGAAACTAAATACAAAGAATTTTTACAATCTATTTAAATTATGCAAATGCCGGGATTCGAACCCGGGTCTAAAGCTTGGGAAGCTTTTATCCTACCGCTAGACTACAATTGCGTTATGAAATTTAACATAATAATACTTTTAAAGAGTACTTTTTTAATTTAATTAAATATATAAATAGAATTGACTTTAATTAAACATGCCAATAATATTTAATTTACATAATCAAATTAAACAATTAGGATTCAAAAATAAGGCCTTATATGCAATGGCATTTTTTTTTATTTTGGACTATTTTTGATGGGATATTGCAGTATGCTGTGCCTTTAATAATTATTGGTGAAGGAATATCTAAAACTATGATGGGTATAATCATTGGAACCTCTTCTTTATCAGGATTATTTTTTGATATTGTTTTATGTAAGGTTTTTAAAAAAACTAATTTAAGAAGAACATATATTGTATTATTTGCAATATGTTTGATTTATCCTTTAATATTATGGCAAGCAACAGTTGTTTGGATGTATATATTAGCGATGGCTGTTTGGGGATTATATTACGATTTGTTTAATATTGGGCGATATGAATTTGTTGGGGAATATGTTAAAGAAGATCAACATTCATCTAGTTTTGGAGTATTAACTGTTTTTTCATCTTTAGGTTATTTGTTAAGTCCAATTTTAGCAGGAATTTTAATTGGAGAAGTATTAGATATAACTCCTTTTTTAGCATCTTGGTTATTTTTATTTTTGGCATTAATATTTTTTGTAATTTTATTATTTTTATTAAAGAAACAAAGAAAACAATCTGTTGAAAGTGAAACAATAACAAATATTTACGAACGTATTAAGAGAATTAAATTAAAAAAATATTCTGAAATTTATATTTGGAAACGAATAAGTAAGTTAATTTTACCGGTATTGTTAATTACAATTATGATTAATGTAATTGATTCTGTATTTACTGAAATAGGTCCTTTGGTAGTAGAAAGTTGGGTTAATTTTGGGATATTATCTAGTTTATTTTTAGTAGGATATTTATTGCCATTTATATTTGTTGGTTGGTTTGTGGGTTTTTTTACAAAGAAATTTGGTAAAAAGAGAACAGCAATATATAGTTTATTTTTTAGTAGTTTATTTTTAGGATTATTTTTGTTTTTTGATTCCCCAACAATATTAATTATATTATCTTTTTTCTCAGGTGCATTTTTAGCTTTGTGTGATCCTGCAAATAAAGCAACATATGCTGATTATGTTTCTGAAACAAAAGATTTGGAATTAGAAATAGAAAGTCAAGCAGATTTTGCAACTAATTTAGGGTATGTTATAGGTCCAATTTTAGCAGGATATTTAGCAGATGTTTTTGGGAATATTCCTGCGTTTGGAATAATTGGGGGTATAGGAATAATAATTTCTATAATCTTAATCTTTATTACTCCAAAAGAAATTAATATTGTTTTAGAGGATTCTGAAATTAAAACAAATAAATTTATTAAAAACAAAATCTGATTATTTTTTTTCAATTAAACTAAACATCATTTGTCTTAATAAATATACTGCACAATAGGTTGTTGTTCTTGCTTCTGGGAACATAGGATTTAATTCTACTATGTCTAATCCAATTATTTTATTCTTCTCAATTATTTCTTCTAACATTTCAATTACGTAATATAAATCTGGGCCATCTATTTCTGGTGTGCCAGTACCCATTGCTAAATTAAAATCTAAAACATCCAGATCTAAAGAAACATAACAAGGATTTTTTGTTTTTAAATTTTTAGAATTTATTTCAGATTCTTTTAAGAATTTTATTTTTAATTTTTTGGCTAAATTTAATTCTTCTTTTGAATATGCTCTTGCTCCAATAACTATTACATTTTCTACAATTTTTTCCATTTTTAATTTGTTTAAATAATTAATATGGCCTAAATTTTCTCCTGCAAAAGAATCTATACAATCAGCATGAGCATCAAAGATGATTAGATCAATTTTCTTATGTTTTTTATTTAATCCTTTTAATATTCCATAAGTAATTGAATGATCTCCACCTAAAAATATTGGTATAGATTTTCTTTGTTCATTAAATTTATCTACAAATTTAATAATGGTATTCATAGTTTCTGTTGTGTCACCATGAACTATATTTATATTTCCTAAATCTTCTAAATGATCAAATATAGTAATATCTTTTTCTGCATCGGTAGTATAAGTATGTAATAAAGTACTTCTAATCTTATTTGGCCCAAATCTTGAACCAGGAAATTCAATTTGAGTACCATCAAATGGCACCCCTATCAAAGAGATCTTCGGTTTCTTTGCTTTAGCATCTAAAACAAAATGTTTGCTTAAAAAAAATTCCATAATTTCACCTAATTAATTATTTTTATTGGTAGTTTTTGTAACCCAAATAAATTTGTTGAATATGTGTATGCTCCTGCATTTTCGAAAATTATTTTTTGCCCAATTTTCTTTGGTTTTGAGAAAAATACTTTATATCTAAATATATCTATTGAATCAGGAGTTCTTCCTTTAATGGTATATTTGTAACCTTCATTAGTTTCATCTTTTATTGGCAATCTTATGTTCGCAACAAAAGTATCCATAGCCCCATTATATATTGAACAATCTAATGTAATTGTATCATCATAAATTGATAATATTTTTGCATGTAATTCTACACTTGGTCCACAAATATATCTTCCAGGCTCGGTAATTAATTTAATTCCTTTTTTATTTAAAAATGTTTTTAATTCTTTTAATTTTGCTAAAACATCTTGTTCTTGGTTATCTGGATAATTTTTATATACTATTGGATATCCACCACCAGAACAGAAATATTTTATTTTTTTAAAAGTATCTTCTGTTAAATTATTTTCTAATTCTTCTAATAAATTCCATTCACCAATATTTTGTGTTTTTCTATGAACATGAATTCCAATAGTTACGTTTTTGTATTGAGATAATTCTGTTACAAATTCATTTATTTTTTCAGAATACATTCCAAATACAAAATGTTTTTCTGTATGGATAGTAAATTCTTTTAATTTCATTCTTAAGAATATAGTTATATCTTTATTTTGGTTTTTTTCAACATATTTTTTTATTGTAGAATAATCATAAATATTATCTACAACATATTTATTAATTCCAATATTAGAATATTTTTCAATTTGTTTTAATGTTTCTCCAGTAATAAAATAAATTATTTTTTTTGGGTCATACATATTAGCATATTTTATATGGTGAATGCTAAACCAAGAATTAGTTTCTTTGTTTAATATTTTACTAACATCAATATTAGTTTTCATACTATAGCTTACAATATCACATACATTAGCAATATTGTTGTATTGTTCTAAAACTTTATTTTTGTGTATTAAGAAATATGCCATAGTATCACAATTATTTAAATTATAAATTTAGTTTATCACAAACATATGTAAATATTAATGGATAAATAATACTTGCATCACCATTGACAGTAACTGCATCACTATTTGATTTTATTTTACCCCATGATTTTGCTTCATTAGTTGTAGATCCAGAAGCACTTCCTGATTCAGCTCTTGCTGTTGTAATGTAAACCGCATAATCCATACCTCCAGATATTGTTGAAGATAATATTGCATAATGTTTAGAAACACCGCCTCCTAAAGCGATAATTCCTTTTTGATCATCTCTTGTTACTTGGAATACTAAATCTTTAAAATCATTTATAACATCAATTTGAAAATCTGAATATTTATTTTTGAATAAGAAAAATTGGAATCCTAAAGAGCCATCAGTTATTGCTGGATTATAAATTGGAATATTGTTTTTTGCTGCTTGATATAAAAATGAATTTTTATCATTTAAAGTTAATCCTAACTCTTTTAAAAAATCAGGAGTTTTCCAAACTTTTTGTTTTTTATATATCTCATTTAAGAATTTTTGCATGTATGCTTCAAATTTTTCATAACTTTGGTTTGTTACATATATATTACCAATTCTATTAATTCCTTTTTCATGTAATTCTACATCGTCTGCATTAAATGAACCTAAAATAAACTTTTCTTTTAAAGCTTTCATAATATCTTCTTCTATAGCTCCAGTTGTTGTTATAACTATGTCTGCTAAGCCTTTTTCAATAGTTTGAGCGAATATACCTCTTAATCCAGAAGATGCCATGTTAGATGTAAAAGTTAAATATATTTTAGCACCACTTTTTTTCATTTTAACAATTATTTCTGCAGCTTTCTTTAGATTTGAAGCTTGTAATCCTGAGTTATCATATTGTTCAATTAAATCTTTTACTGTAATATTTTTGCTATAATTAACATCTTTAATAAAGTCCATAAAAATCCCTATATATTTTACAACATATATACATAAATATATTGTATAATTAGTTTAATATATAAGTTTTGGTTAAAAAAGAATAAAAAGAGGAGCTATAAATAGCTCTATAAAAAGTCAGCACCATTAAAGTTTTTACCTTTTAATCTATTGATTAATTCTTGGTTTTTAGGTACTTTATCTGATACTTTTCTATCGCCAATTAAATTTTCTGATTTGTTTGCTTCAGCATCAGTCATTCTAAAAGAACTTTTTCTTGGATCTTGTTGTACTTGAGCTTTTACTGGTTCTTGTATAGGCAAACTCTTTTGAACGGGTTCAATATCTTCTACTTCTTCAATTGATTCTTGTGTTGATTCAAAAGTATCTATAGGTTCTATGTCTTCAACGGGTTCTTGTGTTCTTGATTTTATAGGTGGAGCCCATTTATTTCCAAATTTATAATTTCTTGCAATAATATTTATTGCTTGCATGTCTTTTGTTTCAGGGAATCCTTCCCAATCACATCTAGTACATTTTTTCATACCATCAGAGGTTTTTCTTAAATTTAAATTTCCACAAAAACTACAGTGTTCCCATTGCATAATATCACCAATTAATTATAATATACAAATAACATTGTAGTTTTTAAATAGTTTTCTATTATTTTTAGTATTTGGTGACAAAATGTTTTCAAAAGGATTATTATATGTTATTTCTGGGCCTATGTTCGCAGGTAAAACCTCAGAATTATTAAGATTTTATGATAGAACCATTTATGGGAATCAAAAGTCTATTTTGGTTAAACCGAGTTTAGATAATAGATATTCTGATTGTGAGGTTTCAACTCATGATTCTAAAAAAAGAGAAAGTTTTGTTTTAAATAATATTGAAGATTTATCAGATATAATTGCTAAAGAGAATCCAGAAAATGTTTTTATTGATGAAGCACAATTTTTTTCAACAAAGATTTTAAAGGTTATAGATGAATTGCGAAAGTCGGGAATAAATGTTTATTGTTCTTTATTGAATCAAACATCAGAAGGGAAAGCATTTCCATTTTTAGATAAAAAAGAAAATGTTGGTGAATTATTAGTTATGGCTGATCATGTGAAAACTCTAAATGCTGTTTGTCCTGTTTGTGGAAGAAATGCAACAAAAACTTTCAAGTTAGAAAGTTCCGGACAAGAAGTAGATGTTGGAGGCTCTAATAAATATGAACCTCGTTGCTACGAACATTGGGAACCTAAAAAGTGATTATAAAATCGTTTTACTTTTTATTTTTAATTTTTTATCCAAATCATAAACTATAGGCAAGCCTAAAGGAATTTCCATTTTAGGTATTTCATTGTCT
This sequence comes from uncultured archaeon, assembly GCA_964595665.1. Taxonomy (GTDB): domain Archaea; phylum Iainarchaeota; class Iainarchaeia; order Iainarchaeales; family 0-14-0-20-30-16; genus 0-14-0-20-30-16. The sequence goes on from CAZQQS010000021.1 coordinate 7,547, forward strand.
GGAATTTTTTCCAAATGTTTTGTAATTGCTCTTATGCTGTTGCCGTGAGCAACAATTAAAACGTTTTTACCATGTTGTAAATCATCAACAACATAATCTTTATAATAAGGTAAAACTCTTTTCAAAGTATCTTGTAAGCTTTCTCCTTTAGGAGGTTTAACATCAAAACTTCTTCTCCAAATTTCTACTTTTTCTTTTCCAACCTTTTTTCTTAAATCATCTTTATTTTGTCCTTGCAATTCACCATAATGTCTTTCATTAAAAGATACTGTTTTGTAAATTGGTAATTCTTTTTCAATTTTTAAATGCTTTTGCATTTGTTCTAATTCTGGATCGTCAACATGGTATATTGGAATTCTTTTAATATCCATTTCTTCTAAAGCATAATGTAAAGTTTGTTGTGCTCTAACTAATTCAGAAGTATAAATAATATCAAAATCAATTTTTTCTTTTTTCAATTTTTTTCCAGCATTAATTGCTTGTTTAATACCTTCTTTAGATAAAGGAACATCAGTCCAACCAGTAAACAAATTTAATTTGTTCCAAATAGATTCACCATGTCTTAACAAAACTAATTTAACCATAAATTACACCTTAATTATTCTAATGTAATAAAGATAAGGATATTTATATATTTTACTTTAATTTTAGTTTTTCCCATTTCTCAATAGGGCCTTTGATTATTGTAAATAGAGGATTACATTCTATATTTTTAGTATCTTTTATTCTTTTGTAATCTTCTGGAGATCTTTCTTTTAATTTTCTTAATAAATGTTGGAATTCACATTCTAATTGTTTGTCTGTTACAGTTATTGTTTTTGTATTAACCATATTTAGATTTACTTTAGTTTTATCAAAATTATATTTTCTTTTAATTGATTCTTCCAACACATAAGATAAATAAACATTAATTGCAATTAGGGGGCTCTTTAAGATTTTAAATCTACTTAATTGAGGATGTTCCCTATAGCCTTTAGTTTTATTTTCTAAAACATTTTTTGCTAATAATGACTCGCGCCATAAAGCAATTAAACCAATAGAATCTAAATATTTTGGATGAATACTCCATAAGCGCATAAAGATCATTAAAAATCTTAAAAGAATCGGAAAGAATTATTTTAATTCTTTTCCGTTTTCATCTTTAATTTTAATACAATTAACAGGACA
>CAZQQS010000022.1:0-8267 GCA_964595665.1 uncultured archaeon
TTATTTTTTACCTTTTTTTGGTTTTGCTTTTGCAGCTGGTTTAGCAGCAGGTTTTGCAGGTGCTTTAGTTTTTTTTACTACCATTTTAATCTCTCTCCCAAACTAATATTTCAAATATTAGTCAAATGAAATATACAATGTAAATATATAAATATTTCTATGTTTTTTGTGTTTTTTAAATTATTTTTTAACAGCTCTATACACACTCATATGTGAAATATTTAATACCTCTGCAATATCTCTTAAGCTTACACCATCGTTATAAAGTTGCAAGATAATTTCTTTGTTTTTTGTTTTGTGATTTAAATTAGAATTAGAATTGCCATTGGCCAAAGGGATGTTCAAAATTTGCTTGAGATATTAAAGTTAATTCATTTTGATATTTTCTTAATAAATTTATATTATTCATATTTATCCCTCAAATTATTTAATAAATAAATTTATAAGTAAAAGCTTTTAAATGGGTGTAACGCCTAAAGGTATATATTCCTTATTAATCTAATTATTTTATGGTTGAAGATTTGAAAAAAACTATTTTTAGAAATTTAGATGGTTTACAAATTAATGAATTTGCTAAATTAAGATTTTTATCTAGTTATACTTTTCCAGATGATTTTGAGATGCTTTCTCGATCTTATAGGCCAATATTTGGTTTATTTTACGAAGGAAAATTAGTAGGTATGATTAGTTTTGATATTGCAGTAAATGGTTTGCATATTAATTATATTCAAGGGGTTAGAGGAGTTTAACCGCCAAGAAATTGGGTCGAATTAATCTTAATGCCAGTTGTATTTGAAGCCTTAAAACATTTTTATCAATTAGGTTCTAACGCTATTATTTTAGAACCCATAAAAGAAATTAATAGAGGATTAAATCCAAAAGAAAATCAAGTTACTAACGGAGCATATAAAACACATTTAGATAAGATTAGAGAATCTATGCATATTTATGGAAAAGCTAGAGATTTATTTTTTGATAAAGATGGAAATTTGAATTTTAATAAAGAACGATCTAAAAGATTAGTAGAATTAGTAAATAGAGAGTTTATTCACATAGCTTCAAGAAATAGAGTTCAAAGATTTATTGATAAATTTAAACCCCGAAAAAAAGTTTTACCCAAATAAAGAAAATTTAAAAAATAAAAAAATATTAAGACTAAAAGTCTTAATAATCTCCCATGTCTGGTATTCCAGATTTTCCTTTTGAACTTCCAGCAATAACATCATCAATTCTTAATATTAATTGAGTTACTTCTGATGCAGAAGATATTGCTTGAGTTTTTAAGTTCAAAGGTTCCATTACTTTTAAGGCTTTCATGTCTGCAATTTCACCATTTAAAACATCTACTCCAAAAAACAAACCATCTTTTTTATGTTTTGTCCTTAAAGCAACTAATGCATCTAAAGGATTCATTCCAGCAGTTTCTGCTAAAGTTTTTGGAATAACTTCTAAAGCGTTTGCAAAGCATTCTACAGCCAATTGTTCTCGGCCTCCAACTTCTTTTGCATAATCTCTTAATTGCATTGCAACTTCAGCTTCACAAGAACCTCCACCAATTACTATTTTGCCAGATTTCATTGCAATAGAAACAGCACCAATAGCATCATTTACTGCTCTTTCAGCTTCATTAATTACTTGTTCTGTTCCGCCTCTTAATAATATAGTTACGGCTTTTGGATTCAAACAATCTTTTACGAAAACCATATTTTCGCCAGCAATTTTTATTTCTTCAACTAATTTAGCTTTTCCCAAATCTTTTTCACTTAAATCTTTTATTCTTGAAACTATATTTGCAGATGTTGCTTTAGCTAACTTTTCCATATCAGATTTTTTTACTCTTCTTAAAGCTAAAATATTTTCTTTAGCTAAAAAGTGTTGTGCTAAATCATCTATGCCTTTTTGACAAATAACTACATTAGCGCCAGAGTTTTTTATTAATTCAATTTTTTCTTTTATCATTCTTTCTTCTTGCTCAATAAATTCTTCTAATTGTTCTGGAGAATTTATTTGTATTTTTGCATCACTTTCTAAACTTTTAATTTCTAAAGCTACATCTAATAAAGCAATTTTTGCATCATTAATTTTTGAAGGCATATTAGAACTAACTTTTTCTTTATCTAAAACTATTCCTCGAATTAATTCAGATTTTTCTAAAGATGCGCCTTCTTTTTTTTCAACTTTAATATTATCTATATCAATTAAAATTTTATCTGATCTTTTTTCAACTATTGCTAACAAAGCATCAACAGTTAATTCAGATATTTTTATACAAGATTCTGCAGCTTTTCCAGTTAAAGAAGTTAATGCAATATTGTATAATTCATCTTTGTTGTTAACATCTATTTTTTGTGAAATCTTTTCATAAATTTCCATTGCTTTTTCGCCAGCAATTCTATACCCATTAATTATACTTGAAGGATGTATTCCATTATCTAAAAGAGCTTCTGCTTCTTCTAATAATGCTCCAGAAATGATTACTGCAGTTGTTGTTCCATCACCAATTTCCGAATCTTGGTTTTTTGCTAAATTAACCATCATTTTTCCTACTGGATGATCAATAGCCATTTCTTTTAAAATTGTTGCACCATCATTACTAATAGTTACGTCGCCCAATTCATCAACAATCATTTTGTCCATACCTTTTGGACCTAATGTACTTTTTATAGCATTAGCTACAGTTTTACCAATTAATATATTAATTCTTTGTGCTTCTCTACCTTTAACTCTTTTTGTTCCTTCTTGTAGGAATTGATTTTGTTCAGATTGCATATTATCCCTCCATTAATAAAATAAGTATTTTCTATTTTATTGAAAATCAATATTATTTTCTTTAGCAAGTTTATCTATTTTGTGAATCATGTTGCTATTAGAATAAATCTCTAAAATGTAATTTTCTCTAAATAATAATTTTAAGTTTCCAGATTCAATTATAAATTTCTTTAATTTACTTTGATAAGATAAATTTACTGCTTTAGGTATTTTCTCATATTTTATTTTTACACCATTAACATCTTTTTTACCATCAACATTTAATGCAAAATCAGTTAAGTTTAATTGACCCGCAAATTCAGTTTTAAAATTAAAATCTTCAGAAAAATTATTAAGGAATTGTGATAAAAATCTTTCTAAAATATCTTTATTTAGAAAATAAGTTCTATGTGTTCTAAATTTTTCAAAAAAAGTGTGTAATTCTTTTATGGTATTAGATTTATTTATGGTTTCGTAAAGTTTTTTATATTCACTATAAAACAAAGCAATGTTTTCTATAGCATTTGTTTTTGCAGTTTCATTTTCAATTTGTTGAGCAGTTTGTTTTTTTATTGCAATATCGTCTTTTAAGCTCAAAGCAATTTTATCGTATTCTTCTAAACTTTCTAAGAATTTCGTGATTTCGGATAACTTTTTCATATCAGTAATTAGCTTTTTATCCATATTCTTTAATATATTACTATAATTTTGCATATAAAAAATACTTAAGATATGTTTATAAACATTTTAGCTCATACATAATAAATAGACTAATTTATATTGGATATATCCTTTTTTGAAGGCATTTAGAGGGCGTGTAGCTCAGTGGTAGAGCACCTGTCTTATACGCAGTAGGTCGCAGGTTCGAATCCTGCTTCGCCCATTTAATCAACTTTTTTTATTATTATTTCCCCGTAAGGTTCTTTTTGTTTTAATTTAACTTTGTTTTCGTTATTTAATAAAAGTAGACTCATGATTAAGGAGTTATTTGTTTTTACATTTTCTTTTAATTCTGAATAAGTAATAGATTCTTTGTCTTTGAAAAAATCAAATATCTTTAATTTTAATTGGAAATAACTTTCTATTTTTATAATATAATTAAATTCTTTTTTCTTTTTATCAGAAGTTTTGTTATCCAATCTATAAAACATTCCTTTTAGTTTTCTTTCTAATTCTAAAAGTTCATTATATTTTTCCAATATTTCTGGATTCTCACCAACATTAGTTAATTCATCATTTTCTTTTAAGTTTTCTAATTCTTCTAATTCTTCTTTAATATTTTGTTCTAACTCTTTTAAGCCAATTCTTCGTGCTTTACTTTTTAATAATATTGTACAAATTAAAATTATTAAAGATGCGTTTTTTAAATTTTCTTTTTCATATGCATCATGCAATAATTTTTCTAAAAGTTCTGAAACATCAATATTCCAAACATCAAAACTATATTTTTTTAATAAAGCTTGTAAAGTAGCTTGCCAAGTTGGTTTTTCAATCAATTCAAAAAATTCCATCAATGTTTTTTGTTTTTCTGCTTCTAAATCCATTTAACTCACTATCAAAATATGCTTTAAAGAATATAAATTATACAGGGCTGCTGGGACTTGAACCCAGATAGGCGGGTCCGAAGCCCGCTAGGTTATCCGATTACCTCACAACCCCAAATATCATATAATTATATACCTTGTTTTTTTATATGTTTTGTAATTGTATTATTTATGCCTGAAATTCCAAAATACAAAATAAATTTAGCTGATAAAAAACCTTCTGTTTTAAGAACCGAGTCTTCTGTAGGGAGAAAAAGTAGAGTTTTTGAAATATCTTTAGAAAAGAGAAGAAACTTATTTGATAGATTATTTGGAATAAGTCCTAAAAAAGGTACATTATATAGAAGAGAAAGAATAACCCAAGAACAATTAGATATTTTGAAATTTGCAAAAGAAAATGGAATTTCTGTAGAAGTCCCAATATCTTATACTTTAGGAAAAAGTAAAGATATGCTATTTTTAAGTTCTGGCAAGGAATTAAGTCCTAGATTATTCAAAATGGCTTCAATTAAAAGACAGGAACATTTTTTTCAGCAATTATTAGATATTTTTGTAAGTTTGCATAAGAATAATATATCACATAATCACCCTCATTTGGGAAATTTTGTATTGGATTCTGTAGATAAAGTAACTTTAGTGGATTTTAAACATGCTAAAAGAAAAGTAGTTGATTGGAAAAATTCTCAAGAGATTTATCATTATTTTGTATCAGATTACGTTAATTTAATACAACTTAGTATGAATTTGGGCTTAACTGAATTAAATACTAAAGCATTATTGTCCAAATTAATCTCATCTTATAGTGCAACATCAGGATCTAAGAAAAAGGTTTATGAGGCTGTATTAAGAATTATTGAAAACCAATATAATCCTTAAGAAAGGTATAAAAACCTTATCTCGCCATAATATATATACTTATTCTTAAAAGATAGAATTTATATTAAGGTGATTAAAAATGGCAATTTGTATTAGTTGTAATAAAGATAATAAGGACTATGTTAAATTTAAATGTCCAAAATGTAATGCAGAAATAGTTAGATGTGAAAATTGTAGAGCTTTGGAAATAGATTACCAATGTAAAAAATGTGATTTTAAAGGTATTTAGGGATTTTTATGGGAGATATTTTATTAGTTTACGATGTTACTGTTGAAGATCAAGATACATTAGATAAAGTAGAAGCAGATTGTAAAAAAATTAACATAGGAAAATTGCAAAAAGTTGAGCGAGTTCCATTTGTTTTTGGTACACAAGCAATAAGGGTTGCAGTAATTGTGCCAGATAAAACTGATGGTATGTCAGATGCTGTTGAAGAATATTTTAATGGTATAGAAGGCGTAAGTTCAATTAATAATGTTGCAACAACTTTGATTTAGGGATTTTTATGGTATTTATTGGAGATATTTTGGCTAGCGAAGAAGAATATTTGGCTGGTCCTGGAACTTTTGTTGATGCTGAAGGAAATATTAAAGCTTCGGTTATTGGAAAAGTTTTACAAAATGACGAAAAAAAAGAAATTTCTGTTGAAGGTAAAATTTTATATCCTCAAAAAGGAGATTTTGCTATTGCAATAGTTAATGATGTTAAAGATAAAGTTATTTTAACAACTATTTTAGAAATTTTTTATGAAAATAAAAAGAAAAAGATTTTGAAAAAAAGTGGAATTATTTTTATTCAAAATTTAAGTACTTCTTTTTTAGAAAATGCAAGGCAAGCAATAAGAGTTGGAGACGTAATTAAAACAATAATTATGGACGAAGATGATACTGCATATATTTTAACTATGAAAGAACCAGGATGCGGAGTAATTTTAGCAAAATGTTCTAAGTGTAGAGGAAATATGTATATTAAAGGCAAAGATAGAAACATGCGAGATGGTTCTTTAATGCAATGTTCTAATTGTAAAAATTTAGAAACAAGAAGAACTACTAGAGATTATATGTTCCGAGGTGTTACAAATGAAAATTAAGTTTATTGAAGAAACATCTGAAAAAATAAAATTTCAAATGTTGGAAACTAAATATTCTATTCCAGAGATGTTAAAAAAACAATTATTAACATACAAAGGTGTAGTAATGGCATCTGGAATGTTAGATCATCCAGAAGATAATGAAAATATTTTTATTTTAGTTGTTGAAAAAGGAATTAACCCAAGAGAACTTTTATTAAAAGCAATTGATGAATTGCAAAAAGAAATCTTAACTTTTAAAGATCAAATGGTTAAGGAATTGAAAGAGGCAAAATAATGTCTTTTAAAGAGTTCAAAAAAAATTTAAAATACATAGACCCATTTCATCCATATGATTTATTAATCACTTATTTAAAAAAAAAGATGGGCTATGAAAATAAATTTTTAGGAATAATTATATTTATAATTTATTCTTTAATTTTAGCTTTTTTATTATTAAAAATTTTAGCATTAATTTTAGGGGCACATCAAGCAATGATGATTGTTGTTTCTGGATCAATGGAACCTAAATTGCAAATTGGAGACATTGTAGTTTTGTTTAGCACAAAAAAAATTTCTACAAATTATATTGATATAAATGCTAATTTAAAAGATGTAAAAATTCATCAATATGTAATTCCAAGATATTCTATTTTAGGAGAGTATAATATTACTGATTTAAGTTTACAACAAGTTTTATATTTTAAATCTTTAAATCCAGAATTAAAAATATATTTGCAAGATTTAAATGTTAATAATGAAATTGTAGATCTAGATTTTTCTGGAGATATTGTTGTATATTATTCTGAGTTATATAAAAAAGAAATTATTCATCGAGCGATTTTGGGAATAAATGCTTTGGATGGAACATATTATTTAACAAAAGGAGATAATTTAAAAACAAATTTTAGAATGGATGAATATTGTCCAGATTTTTCGAATTATTGTTTTTATCCTTATTTTTTACCAAAAGAAAATTTGTTGTCAAAATACTTATTTAAAATTCCGTTCTTGGGTTGGATTAAATTAGCCCCAGCAAAATTATTTGGATTTTAATATTTATGCAATTCTAGTTTCGTAATTAGTTTGTATTTGTGCAATATATTGATTTTGGGGTAATTTAGTTAAACTAGTTAAAAATTCTTTAGGATTTTCTAAATTTTTTGGTTTATTTGCTATACAATTTGAATAATTATAAGTCCCTGTTGGTTTCCAGCTTCCAGAGTCATAACTCCAATTTTCAGCAGGTCTTAAACCATCATGTACTTCTAAATGCAACATGCCACAAACGCTTGCTTTTCCTAAGATATCTCCTTTATTAATTTTATCTCCTTTAGCCCATTTTTTACCAGTTTTGGGATTTATAGCAATATTTGTAGCATTAATTTCTCCATATAATATTGTTTGATCTAAACTTGCATGATAAATATATATTGCCGCACCTTGACCGCCATCACAATTTGCAAAATTATTGTATAAATGAATTATTTCTCCATCAGTAATGGCTTGTACTGTTGCTGGGCCTTTAGTATAAATATCTGTGCCCCCGTGACATCTAATATATGGTAAACTATTTGTTGGTTTTCTATATTGTGTAAAGTTATAACTAATATAATAAAAACTCTCATTTGTTAGAGGAAATAATAAATCTTTATTGCCTAAACCTAATTTGTTTGGAGTATATTCTATATCCTGTGTAGAATAATATGCTAAACTCATTTTTCCAATTTCTAAATGTCCTTTATTTAATGGAATATAAATTACTTTGTTGTTTGTATTCGGAACTAAATTATCTGCAAGAGTTACTTTAGGCGCTTGTTTTTTTATAGCATCAGTCATAACATTACAAGCTATTGAATTTATGTTGTTATAAAAAATTATTGCATTAGCTGTAGGTTCGTGCGCACTGGATAATTTAGGATTCTGAACCATCAAATATAATTTTGCATTAGATTCATTTTTTAAATAATTTTGGTATATATTTGTTGCGGCATTTCCACCATTCCAACAATAATCTGCATCAGATAAT
>CAZQQS010000023.1:0-7690 GCA_964595665.1 uncultured archaeon
TAAAGAAAAGACCTTTACATAATTAGAAAGTTATTTTTATATCTTTGCTATTAATTATATATGGATAAATATTCTAAAGTGCATTTATTAGTACATCCTTTTTTCTATCCTTATTTTGTTGTTAATTGGGATAATAATTCAAGATTTGAATATAATAAGGTAATGAAAATATTATTAGGAGTATATGGTAAAGAAATATTAAGAATTGCCAAAGATCCTAATGCTTGCTTAGTTATTGTTAATCCATATTATGATAAATTATCCCATGTAAATGTTTACAACCCTTTTTATGAAAGATATTTAAGTCCATTTTTAGAATTTGCAAAAAGAATTTTAGGAAATAGATTATATATTACTGATTATGATCCTGGTTTTAAAGAATCAAAACCAATTATGCAAAAAGAATTTGAAAAGCGTTTAGAAAAAGATGTAACTGTTGAAGCATTTGGAGAATATTATGATGAATGTGTTACACAATGGTCAAAAGAATTTGTAAAACAATTAAAAGATTTGAGAATTAATGTAAATTTAAATATAGATTTATCTAGAAGTTTACCATATCATGAAAATGATCCTATATTGGGTAAAAAAGATAGCTTGTGGTTTAGATTGAAAAAAAAGAAACCTAAAATTAATAAACCAAAATTAAAGTGATGTTATGGATAATATAATTGGTGTTCCAACGGGTAAGAAGTTAGACGAATTAATGCAAAAAGGAAATTATAGCATAAAGAAATACTATGGTAGATTTAATATTCAAGGATTAGAATTAACAATGGCGCATAAGGAAAGAACCTATGAGTTGAAATTAAGTAAAGAGGATGTAGCTTGGATTAAGGATTTGGATTATGTTTCTATTCATGGCCCATTTTATATTAATAAGGATTCCAAAAAGGAACAAGTAAAACAATTAGATGCATTATATGGCTTATATGACAAATTAAATGCGAAAAACATGTTATTTCATGTGCATGAATGTCCTTTTGATTTATTAGACAATTATTCTTGGAATATAATTTTAGAAAATATGCCCAAAAAAGAAAAAGTAGATAATAAAAAAGCAACAAATATATTTGTAAAAAGTAAATACGGATTTTGTTTAGACACCACACATGCATATACGCATTCTAAAGATGAAATTGAGAGGTTATATAATTTATTAGCACCGAAACTAAAACAAATGCATTTTAGTTCGGCATTTAGGCAAAAAGAACATAGAAAATTATCTACTGCTACAAAATCTTTTATGAATTCTGTAAAACCAGTTTTAAAATCAAATGTGCCTTTAATATTAGAAATAAACAAAATAAATTGGGATGATAAAAAAGAAGTTAATAATGAAATTAAATTTGTTAAAGAATTGTTTAATAAATAGTTTATTTATTTAATAGAAATAAAAAAATAAAAAGGAATTGGATATTTAGATATCCAATTCTTTAACTGTTTTTGCGTTTTCTACTATGAATGCTTTTCTAGGTTCTACTTTATCACCCATCAAAATTGAAAATAATCTATCAGCTTCAATAGTATCTTGTATTTCAATTCTTTTTAATGTTCTTGAATCTGGGTCCATTGTAGTTTCCCATAATTGATCTGCATTCATTTCTCCCAATCCTTTATATCTTTGAACATGGATTTTATCTACATCTACATTCTGATCTTTTAATTCTTTCATATAGGTATCCAATTCTTTATCTGTGAAACAATAAATGTTTCTTTTTGTTATTGGATTTGTGAATTTAAACAAAGGTGGTAATGCAATATAAATATAACCTTGTTCAATTAAAGGTTTCAAATATCTGTAGAAAAATGTTAATAACAAAGTTTGAATGTGGGAACCATCTACATCGGCATCTGTCATAATAATTATTTTGTGATATCTTAATTTTGAAGGATCAAAATTTTCACCAAAATTTGTTCCAATTGCAGTAATTAAATTCTTTATTTCCTCACTACTTAACATCTTTTCTAAAGTTGCTTTTTCAACATTTAAAATCTTACCTCTTAATGGTAAAATTGCTTGATAATCTCTATTTCTACCTTGTTTTCCAGATCCTCCGGCAGAATCTCCCTCAACAATAAAAATTTCACATTTTGATGCATCTTTTGATGAGCAATCAGCTAATTTTCCTGGCAAAGAAGTAAATTCTAAAGCGGATTTTCTTCTAACTAATTCACGAGCTTTTCGAGCAGCTTCTCTTGCTTTTGCAGCTTGCATTACTTTTTCAAAAACTAATTTTGAAAAAGAAACATTTTCTTCTAAATGTTTTGATAATTGACTATTAATAAAATCTGCAACAATTGCTGAAAAAGTTGAGTTTCCTAATTTTGCTTTTGTTTGTCCTTCAAATTCTGGATTTGGAATTTTCATTGAAATAATTGAAACTAAACCTTCTCTTACATCTTCAGATTTATATTCTTCTTTTATTTTATTTTTTTCAGTATATTCTTCAAAAGATTTTACAACTCCTCTTTTAAAACCAATTTCGTGAGTTCCACCATCTATTGTATGAATATTATTTACAAATGAAATTAATCTTTCACTATATCCTGTTGTCCAAGCCATAGCAATATTTATTGAAACTATCCCATCTTTTGTTTCAATATTTTTTTGGAAATTTAATTTGTCTCCTAAAACATTATCTCCTTCAGTAATATAATTTAAGAAATCGTATAATCCATTTTCAAAATAAAATTCTTCTTTAGTATCTACAATTTTATTTTTTAAAATTAATCTAACTCCAGAATTTAAAAAACATTGTTCTCTTAGTCTTTCTTTTATATTTTCAAAATCAAATTCTGTTGTTTCAAAAATTAACGCATCTGGTTTAAATAAAATTTCTGTACCTTTTTCATTAGTATCTCCAATAATTTCTAATTTTCCTATTGGGTCGCCTCTTTCAAATCTTTGATAATATTTTTTACCATTTTTATAAACCCAAATTTCTAAAAATTCAGATAATGCATTTACTACTGAAACACCAACACCGTGTAATCCTCCTGAAACTTTATAAGAATTTTTATCAAATTTTCCCCCGGCGTGTAATTCACATAGAACAGTTTCTAATGCACTTTTTCCAGTATCTTTATGAATGTCTACTGGAATACCTCTACCATTATCTTTTACTCTTATTAAATCTTTATCTTCAAAAGTAACTTCAATAGTATCACAATAACCACCTAAAGCTTCATCAAATGAGTTATCTACCACTTCATAAATTAAGTGATTTAGACCTTTTTGCCCAGTTGAACCAATATACATTCCAGGTCTAACTCTTACTGCTTCTAAACCTTTTAAAACTTTAATATTACTTGCATTGTATTCACTCATTTAAATCACCTTCATCTTTACAAGATTCAGAAATTGTATCAACATCACTTACAAAATCTTTTTCATTTAATTTTATAATTCTTACACCTTTAGTATTTCTACTTAATTCTGGTAATTGATCTAAAGAAACTCTAATTGCTGAACCTAATTTAGTAATAACAACAATTTCTTTAGCATCTTTTATTACTAAAGTTTTTACAATTTCTCCAGCATTTTTTATATTCATTGCAATTGTTCCTTTTGCACCTCTATTAGTTTCTCTAAATTCACTTGCAGCAGTTATTTTACCATAACCTAATTTTGAAATGAACAATAATTTATCTTCATCTTTTACAACATTTACAGAAATTATTTCTGAACCAGATAAATTCATTGCTTTTACTCCTGCAGCAGTTCGACCCATAGCTCTAACTAAATTTGGATTGAATAAAACTGCTTTACCTGCTCTACTTGTAATAAATACTTTTGTATTATCTTCAACTAATTTTACATTTACTAAATCGTCGTTATCATTTAATGTAATAACTCTTAAACCATTAGCTCTAATTTTTTTAATTAAATCAAATGGCATTTTTTTAATTTTTCCGTTTTTAGTAACTAAAATTACTTTGTATTTATCACTGTTTTCAACAACCTCTACATTTATCCCAATTAAATTATTTATTTCTTCATTTTCTTCTAATTTCAAAACATTAGCTAAATGTCTTCCTTTTGAAGTTCGAGATGCTTCTGGAATTGTATAACAATCCATAGTGTATAATCGTCCTAAAGTTGTAAACAAATAAATTATATCGTGAGTATTTGCAATTGTAAAATCTTTAATTGCATCATCATCTAATTTAGAAGCTTTTACACCTTTTCCAGCTCTATTTTGTGTGTGATATTCTTCTAAACTCATTCTTTTTAAGTAGCCATTATTTGTTAAAATAATTGCTTCTTTTTTGTTCTCAATGAATTCTCTCATATCAACATTTTTTGTTGTTTTTTCATTACTAACTAAAGTTTTTCTTGCGTCACCATATTTATTTTTTATTTCAATTATTTCATTTTTAATTAACTCTTTTAATTTTTCAGGACTTTCTAAAATTGATTTATATTTTTCAATTATTTTTTTAGTTTCTTCATATTCTTTTTTTAAGTTTTCAATTTCTAATCCAGTTAATTTTTGCAATTTCATATCTAAAATTGCTTGACTTTGTAATTCATCTAAATTAAATTTTTCACATAATCTATCTTTTGCAATTTTTGGATCTGCAGAACCTTTAATAATTTCAATTGCTAAATCTATGTTGCTAATTGCAATCATTAATCCTTTTAAAATATGTAGTTTTTTTTGCAATTTATCAATATCAAAGATTAACCAATTTTTAGTAACTTCCATTCTGTGTTCTAAGTAGGCGTGTAAAATTTCTTTTAAAGACATTTGTTTTGGTTGACCTTTATCTAATACTAAAAAATTTGCAGGAAAACTTGTTTCTAATTCTGTGTGTTTTAAAATATTATTTACAATAAATTCGGGCTCAGTATTATTAGATAATTCTAAAACAATTCTTATTCCTTGTTTGTTAGATTCATCTCTTAAATCTGTAACTCCTTTTATAACTCCATCACTTACTAATTTTGCAATTTGTGTAATTACATTATTTTTATTTACTTTGTATGGTATTTCTGTAAATACTACTTTTGGTTTTCCTTTTTCTGTTTTTTCTAAAGTATAACTTGCTCTAACATAAATTGAACCTCTACCAGTTTCATAAATGTTTTTCATATCATATTGATTTAAAATTGTACAACCTGTTGGAAAATCTGGACCTTTAACAAATTCTAATAAATCTGCAACTTCAGATTCTGGTTTATCTAATAATAATAATAGAGCATCACTTATTTCTGTTAAATTATGTGTTGGAATATTTGTTGCCATTCCAACAGCAATTCCTGAAACACCATTAATAATTAAATTAGGGATTTTGCTTGGTAAAACTGTAGGTTCCTTTAATGTATTATCATAATTGGGAACAAATTCTACTGTATTTTTTTCTATATCAACTAATAACTCTTCTGCGATTTTATCTAATTTTGCCTCAGTGTATCGTTGAGCAGCAGCATTATCTCCATCAATAGACCCAAAGTTTCCTTGACCTTTAATCAAAGGGTATCTTAATGAAAAGTCTTGTGCCATTCTAACTAATGCTTCATAAACTGCTGAATCACCATGTGGATGATACTTACCCATTGCTTCACCAACAATTCTAGCACATTTCTTACTAGGTTTATTGGCCCATAGGCTTAATTCCATCATAGAGTACAAAATTCTTCTTTGTACAGGCTTTAATCCATCTCTTACATCTGGTAAAGCTCTTCCGCTTATAACAGACATTGCATAAGCCAAATAAGATGTTTTCATTTCTTTAGATATGCTTGTTTGTAAAACAGTGCCTACATTACCTTCAGTTACATTTTCATCAGTCAATTTATCCCCTCTGCATTAATAAAATAAGTATTTTTTAGAGTCAATTCTCCCTATATATATTATATTATAATATATATAAATATAATATAAGAAAGAGTTTATAAATGTTAGGTTGGGAGTTTGTTAAAAATAATAAAATAGAAAATCTAAGGCCTTAAATTGGCCTTATATTCATTCCTTCTTTGAAGCCTCGAGTTATTTCTAAAATATTTGTTTTTTTAGGCTCGAAGCATTTGATTAAATGCTTAACTGCATCATAGGGGTTTGTATTGCCACAGGTATAAATGTCTACTGCGCAATATCCATGTTCAGGAAATGTATGGATACTTAAGTGAGATTCGGAAATTGTAATAACTACACTTACTCCTTGAGGGCTAAATTTGTGTCCAAAATTGTTTAATTCAGTGCCTTTACTTTTTTTAACAGCCAAAGACATTTGTTTTTTTATATTTTTTAAATCATTTAACTTATTTGCTTTAATTTCCCACATTTCAGCAATATAGTGTTTACTAGCAGTTTCCAATACTTCTCACCTCCGAAAATACACTTGGAAAAAAAGTTGAATAAAATTCAATATTAATTTCTAATACATAATGTTTAAAAAGTTGTCCCCCTTTTTAAGGGTTTTTAAACTTTTTTTTAAAGTATAGGCATATAAATATTATTGCTCTATATATAAGAGAGATACAAAAAAGCTATTTATTTTGAGGTGATTACATGCAATGTGATATATGTGGAAAGGAAACTGGTGTATTCTTGACTGAGATGGAGGGTGCAAGGATATATGTATGTCGAACATGTAATCCAAAAGGTGAGGGTAGAATTGCTAGAACCCCAAGAACTGATTTTAAACCAAGAACTAATTTTGCTCCAAGAACAGCTCCAAGATTACCAAAAGATTATCAAGATCCTTTTGATTTAACAAATTATGAATTAGTAGAAGATTATACAAAAAAGATTATTGCTTTGAGAGAGGAAAAAAAATTAACTATTGAAGATTTTGCTAAATCTGTATATATTCCTGTTTCTTATATGCATAAAGTAGAACAAGGAAAATTAAAACCGAGTTCAAGATTATTATTAAAAATTTATGAAAAATATGGTTTATTATTAATTGATAAAATGCCAGAAGTTGCTAAGCCTATTTTCAGAAAACACGCTGCTAAACCAGATTTTAGAAAAGAATATGGTAAAAAGAATTTCAGAAAAGACTTTAACACAAATGAAGAAAAAAGAGAAAGATTTGAAGGTTCAAAAGTAATTTATAAACCAGAAGATGTTAAAGAAAAAGAATTGGTTACAGAAGAATATAATAATAAAAAGAAAATAGTTTTGTGATTTTATGAATTTTGCATTTTGGGTAATTTTAATCGTTGTTTCAATTTTATTTACCTATTTAATGAAATATTTGTTTAAAGCAAAAACTTATTTTATTATTTCTATGTTAAGAAGTGAAGAATCTGCAAACATTTTAGATAAATTTAGACAAAATAAATTTTGGTTATGGATGTCTAAATTTGGAATATTCTTAGGTTTTGGATTTTTAGGAATCTTATATTGGTATTGGGAAGATTTAAGATACAAAAAAAAGAAAACTGTTTATTTATCTATAATATTTTATTCTCTAATTTTATTAGTAATAGGATTCATTGTTGGAAGTTTTGGATTAATGACTAATACTATTTTAAAATATGCAATTAATATTACAGTATTTTTCTTTTTAGGATTTGCTGGATTTGGTTTGAGTTTAATTTTACAATCTTCACTTTTAATTTTGAAAGCTTATCTTTTGGGAAGAGAAACCTGCCCTGGTGTTGCTCCAGTAATACCTGGAATAACAGTTCCGGGAACTGATTTCAAAATTCCTTTTTTTGAAGGTTGGATTGCAT
>CAZQQS010000024.1:0-7476 GCA_964595665.1 uncultured archaeon
TATTTGTTTTAAGATCCATAAATATAATATGCGCCTACCAAAAGGGGGGTGTTTTCGGGGGGGTAATTGTCCAATGCGAAATAGAAGAATACAAGATACACCTAAAAGTTAAAAAGAGAAGAAATAGGTTAAAGATATTTTGAATAGTTTGAAGTTAATTTTCTTTCTGATGTTTTATTTCTGTAGATTAAACAAGAGGAGAGAAAGATTATGAGGTAGTTTTCTGTGGTTTTTAATTATAATTAATAACTTTCTGTAGTAATTTCTTTGTTTCTTCATTATCTATGAAATCCATTAGATTAAACTGTTCATAGAATCTATCCATAGAATCATCAAATCTTTCTTTGATTTCGTTTATTTCAAAGACAGTGTTTGTAGATAATTCTTCTAAGTTTAGGTTGTTTTCAATATAATATTGTTTCATGTCGTTTATACAATTGTGAATGGCGATATAATCCCAGAAAGCACTGTATGCCTCTACAAACAAATTTTGTAGTTTGTAATCTTTGTTTTTATTATACATTTTTGTGAAATATATTACAAAATCATAAAAACTATTTATTATATTATAATTGTCTTTAAAGTAAGGTCTTAATTTAGTTAATGTTCTAATATTCTTTTCTACGAAATTAAAATCTTTTGCATATATCTTTTCTAATATTTCATCGGCTAATTTATATAATGGATTTTCATCGTGTTGTTCTTTCTTTAATGTTTTTGCAGATTTAAGTTCTGATTTTGATGCAATATTATCATTAATTATTGTATATATATCTGATAATTTATCTTGATAATAATTTAAATTTACTTTATTTGAATAATCATTATCTGGATTATAAGCTAAGGGAGTAATTTGTCCATATTTATACCACATTACTGGAAGGCCTAATCCCAATTTATTATTTATTTTTACAACAATTTTTTGCATTTGAACTTTTCCGGGTTTTTGTTGAATTGTAGATAATAAATAATTTTCAACTATTGAAAATAAATTATAGATTCTATCTTTATGTTCTTGTATAAGTTTAAAATTAAAATAAGTATCACTAATTTGATCTTGTCTGAGATTTAGAAATGCCTCTGATAGTGAATAATATTTTTCATCAGAAATCATTTGTTTTACAACAACTCCGTCATCAACTAAATTCAAGATTATTCTATTGACTGTTTCTTTTGGAATTTTTTGTCTCTCTGAAATTAATTCTATTGTTGATTTAGAATTTTGAGTTAAATCTAAAACGATTTTACTAAAATTACCTACGCCCATTTTTTCCCCTTTTATGTTTAAATTTAAGTTTAAGTGTAATACACTATTAATATTATGTCCTAACTTATATATAAAGGTTTTTGTTAATTTTCCAAACTTTACGTGGTTTTACACGTATCTTAACATCCACCGAAAAGTATATATATAAGTTAAGCACTATTATACATACAAACCTAAATATTAATGGTGGTCAATATCGATGAAGAAAAACAGCAAGTGCTTGATTATTTAGCGACGGGGTCTCAAATTGTCATGGATACTAATATGTACATCTATTATTACGAATATCAAATGAATATAGTTCCACAAAAACAATGCCAAGACAAAATAACTAAAGAATCTGTTATTATCATATTTAATTACTTTATAAAAAACAAGATCCCTATTTGTCTGCCTAAGATTATTTATGATGAAGTTAGAAAAGTTATGTCCAGAAAAAGGGCCGAAGCACTAGAAAAAGGCAAGGATCTATATCAATATAATGAAGACATACTTTATTGGGGATTAACACTGTGTAAGGATTTAGACGAAGACTTTGAATCAAAAAACCGAAAACTTGCAAATGATATATTTTTTGATCAATCAAATGACTTTTTAATATACATTTACTGCAAAGAAAAAAATAAAGAAATGATAATTACTGAAAACACAGATGATTTTGATGAATGTGAAATACGGTATGATGCACAAATTAATAAAAATCAAACAAAAATTAAAATTTTAAGTATCGCACAATGCGCAGATATAATTAATTCGTAAAGAAGGCGAAATAATGGGTGCGAAAGCAATAATTTTAGGGATTTTTGCAGTATTAATTGCATTAACTTTTGTTTTTTATTTTATAAACTCCGGAGATCCAAATATGCGTTCAGCAGGATGGACCGTATTAGGGGGGTTTATAGTTGCAGGAATTATAGGGACAGTAATTGCAGTTGCAAGAAGATGATTATTCAATAATCATCTCTTTTTTCCCATCTTTAATTCCATTAAAGATGAGATTATACTCATTTCCAGTTAATTCTACAAGGTTTTGGTATTTATTGTCTTCCTTAAGTAAAGTAAACTTATCTTGTAATTGCTTAGCAATTAATCCTTTTTGAGATAATAATACTTGTTTTAATTTAACTTGATAAGGATATTTCTTTTTCCAATTATTAAATTCATCATTAACTAGTTTTTCTGCTTCAAATATTCCAAAGACTATTCCTTGTCCGTAATAAATTATTATATCTCCAGGAGTTATTAAATCTCTTTCATCTTCAGACATAAAACCACAATACTCTTTGGTTTTCATGTAAGATTCCCAAGAGTGGTTGATTAGGTAGTGTTTCATATTTATTCTCTTTTTATTTCTTTCAATCTCTTCAAGAATATAGTCTGATAAGACTCACTAACTTTTAAAATCCATTTAAAATATTCTGGCCATTTGTCTTCTTTTTCCATATCTGCAGAAATTTGGTCACTAATTATTGCTCCTTTAAGTTCTGGTTTATCATCCCATTTTAAAGATTTGCCGTATTCTTTTTCAATAGCCTCTTTATCTTCATATATTGAATTGTATGCTTCTTTATTGAAAAAATATAAATCTGCAGCGATGATGTTTTTCTTACGATTAATTTTTATCGCAATTCCTGCATTTGAGTTGCCTATTGCTATTGAATAATATGAGGGAGTTGTTGGCTGTGCTCTACCCAATCTTAATTTACTATTTTGTTCTTTTGCATAAATAATAAATTGATTAATAAATTCAATATTTTGTAATGCTGTAGTTGATAATTCTTTACTGTACATTGTATTCCTAATAACTTTGGCCCAATCGTTAGGTTTAGATATAATTTGAAATTTTGGGGCGCAAGGACTATCTCCAATTTGCCAAAGTTCTATTTTAATTAAAAAGAAGTTTATATTTTCACTACTGTGTTCATTTAACCAATCTATTGCTCTTTGATGTTCTTCTCTTATATCTTTTACTACCCAAATTATTATTTCTGCGTCATATCCTGAAGCGTAAGTAACTATTTTTCCTAAATGGTCATGATCTGTTGTTTCAAGTTGATTTTCAATAATTATTATTTTTCCTTTAGTAGATAATACTTTCTTAATGAAATTATCCTTTCCATTAAAATAAATGCCATCTCCTTCTTGGTCTATAGTTTTCTTTTTGGTTTTTTTGTTAATATAAATAAATCTTTTAATTAGTCCTTTTTTTACTCCAAGACCTGTTTTCTTAAAGAATATTGTTTGTGTAGTAAACCCTAGTGTTGATTTTTTTGTTTCTTTTAGATATGCTATCATAGATTCAATTAGAAGCTTTCCGTAGTTTTTTCCTTTTTCAATAGCAATTACGCTACAAATTCCAAATATCTTGTATTTTTTGTTTAGATAGTTTATAGTTATTGGTTGTAGAACAAGAAAAGCTTTTATTTTTGATTTTTTCTTTACAAACATAACAACAGAACTAAGAGGATAGTCTTTTTTCCAGTTTTTTGTTGCTGTTTTTCCAAAATTAGTAATTCTGCCTCTATTCATTAGAGTCATTTCTTTTGTAGATAAATCTTTTAGTTTTTTATGTTCTGTAGTTATCATAATATCTTATGTTTTAAATCTTTTTCATAATCTTTGTCATAAACTTGCTTTTAAGTTTTTGATATAGATGCCCGTCATCTTTACAATGTTTAACTGCGTTTTTCTTAATTAGTATATATTCATCACAATCGGCTTTATTATTTATTAAATAATCTCTAAATTTAACTCTTTTATCAAAAGTCTTTTGACTTGTAGTAAGATGGATATGTATGAATCGTTCTCCATTTTTAGATTTATATTTCTTTAGTAGAAATACTCTTTCTTCATCATCATGTCTGCTTCTTAATTCATATTTGTGTTTAACAAGTAAATTTATTACTGGATTTAATTGTGATTTTTTTATTTTTATAATAATATCAATAACCCCTTTGCCTCCAAGGCCTGGAACAGCAGTACTGCCAAAATGTTCTATTTTTGGGTTATATTTTTTTAGAACTGGAATTAATTTCTTTAATTCCAAAGAATATTGTTTTTTATAGTTTGGATTATATTCTTCAAATTTATATTTGCTTGCCATATTAAATATTATTATACATAATATTTAAATACTTACTAAAAGTTATTAATTACCGGTTTTATGTTTTAAGTTAATTGGTTTTTTTGGAAAAATATAGAGTATTTTTTTGGTTTTTTGGTTATTTACAGATAGATATAAGATATAATTAATATGAAAGTTTAGATTTTAGATAATTAACAAAACAGAGACTCCTCCCCCAAAAGAAAAGTTAAAAAGAGAAGAAATAGGTTAAAGATAATTTGAATAGTTTGAAGTTAATTATTTGGTAGTTTTATTTCTGTAGATTAAACAAGAGGACTAGAGAAAGATTATGAGGTAGTTTCTGTGGTTTTTTGTAAAAACTCAACTTTTTCTCCAAAATTGCCAATTTCACAAAATTTGAGGGTTTTTTATTTGTTTTGTTGCGAAAATATATACTTAAAATAGATTCCTAAAAAAATTTGTGAAAATAAATGAAAATTAAAGACGTAAAAACTGCATTTAAAGTTGCAGATGTTGTATTAGATAAAGAACATGAAAAACGCAAAATAAAATTTGTATTTCTCACAGAAATAATTGATGAGCACAATACTAAAATTAATAATAATATTTTAACCGATAATTCTGGAAGAATTTATATAATTGTATCTAATGGGATAATAAAAAAAATTGGCGGCTCCCAATCTAAAGGTGGAATAAAATCTACTATGTCTTTTTATCAAGGGGGAATGCAAGGCGGACCAAGTATAAGAACTTATGGAGTACATATTTTAATAAAAGAAGAACTAGAACAAAATAATAACGTTGAAATTTATATGATTACTTCTGAAAAAACCATGATGAAAGTAAAAGGACTTTTTGATGAAAAAGAAATAGAAGTTGCTGCATTTAAAGACATGGAAGACCGATGTAAAACTGATTATAAAAATGTTGAAGGAAAGTATCCACCTTGGAATTTCCAAGAAAATGGTGAAATTTGGCGTGCTGATATTTTAAGAGGCCACAACCTACATGACAAACAAAGAAAAAGTTTGCAGTATAATTAAATTCTAGGTGGACAATAAATTACTATTTCGTGAGATCCTTTTATGTGATCTGCACCTTTTTCTATCCTATTTTTCCCTATTCTAGTTTCTCCTTGACCCATAGTATATTGCCATGTAGGAAAACTTAATTTATATTCTTTATACCATTCTCTAATTGTTGGGCAGTCATTATAAGATACAATAAAGCCGCCTTTATGATTTTTAAGTAATTCTCTAAGTTTTTCGTGTTTAAATCCATTGTGATGTATTGGTATATTCCTCATAGGATATATCCCTTTAAACATTTTTGATCCTTCTCCAATATAATATGGAGGATCGCAATAAAAGAAATCGTTAGGATATTTCTTGAAAACCTCTTCGAAATCCCCACACTCTACTTTTAGATTTTTTGGTTTGAAATCTCTAACTTTTTCAATTGTGTGATTATATTTTTTATTATCTAAATAAATTTTAGATGTCCAACCTAAAAAACCGGGGCCATAGGACAAATTAAAATTAAAATAATAGTATACTGCTAATGTTAATGAATCTAATTTTGTTTTTCCTTCCCAGTGTGCCTTCAATTTCAATCTAATATCAGTATATGTTTTTTCATCAGGATTTATTTCTTTTAATCTATCATAAAGTTGTTTTGGTTTTTCTATTTGAAATTTCCAATAATTAACTAATATATCAAATATATCATAACCAATAACTTCTAAATCCAAATATTTACTTGCAGCAATTTCTACTGAACCTCCGCCAAAAAAAGGAGAAATTAATCTCGTAGTTGTGTTTGGTAATAATTCAATAATATACCCAACAGCTAAACTTTTGCCTCCTGCATATCTTATTGGAGATACTGGCACTCTCTTATAATAATTCATACTTTTTGGATTTTTACTTCTAATACTATCCAAAAAGTTTCTTTTCTTTATCTCAAATTCATTATTTTTATTTTTAAAAAGTAATTTTTGAGAATCATTTATTTTTGCAGCCATATTATATCAATAAGATTGTGTTTTAACTAATTTAAAAAGCTTTCTAGGGTACTTGTCCGATGCGAAAATTTATCTTTTTAATTCATTTACTACTTGTACATCTGCGGGTGCAAATTTATAATTATCAATTTCAGCAAGATTTATCCATTTTATTTGTTCGTGTGAATTAACTTTTATTTCTCCTTTAAAAGAATCTACTAAAAAAACCATTAATTCAATTTCAACATCTGAGGTTATATAATTTGAAATACAAAATAAATTACCGACGTTTGCCTCTATATTTAATTCTTCAAATAACTCTCTTTTTAAGCAACCTTCCGGGGTTTCATTAAGTTCTATCTTCCCCCCTGGAAATTCCCACAATAATGAAAAAAAGTCTTCTTTTTTTCTTTGAGTAATCAGTATTTTCCCCTCTTTTTTAATTATACCTGCGATTACTAGTATTTTTTTCAAAATTCTCACAATATTTTACTTAATGTTATCAATAAAATGTTTTATTGCTTCTCTAAAGGTTGGTGCAAAGTCTTCTGGGTTTTTGTTTATCTCTTCTTTTATTTCGTCTAAACTGAAATCTTTGAAGTATTGAATCTCTTCAGGATTTGGTTTTAATATGTTTGGATTTATTTCATCTTTAGTGGTATATACTTTGAAAAAACTTTTATATTCTGGAGTATCATAAAAGAAAGAACAAACTTCTTGAAGTTCTAGTTGTGTTCCTACTTCTTCAATACTTTCTCTTATTGCACCATCTAGATAAGATTCATTTGCAAGAATCTTCCCTCCAATACAACAAATCCAAGTATTTGGAAATGGTTGTTGCGTTTTTGACCTTTTTGAGAGAATAAATCTATTGTTTGCAGTTCTTGGGATTACTAAAGAACATTTATGAAAAAACATTCTTGTTTTAAGTTCTGATTTTGGATGAACAGCTATAATATTTCCATTAATGTCTAGCTCTTCAATAAATTCTTCAGAAATCATTTCTATTCAATAAAATTTTAGTCTAAAACTCTTTAAAAACATGCCCTTTGCCATAGAAGAAAGAGGTTTTCTTAACCAAAAAGGATTTGAAAAGATTATATATTATATTATAGGAATTAT
>CAZQQS010000025.1:0-5352 GCA_964595665.1 uncultured archaeon
TGTAAATTGAAAATATAATTCAACATCAAATTTATCTTGCAACCATTTAGTAAACATCCAAGGCCCTAAATGCCCTAAATGTATTGGTCCAGAAGGTCCTCTTCCAGTATACAAAAAGAATTTATTTCCTTTTTCATATTCATCTAAAATAAATTTCAAATCTCTGTGAGCAAAGAAAATATTTCTTCTCAAATAAGGATGTAAGTCTTTAGTTATTTTTTTTATTCTTTCCAATAATTTATCATCTATTTTACTAACCCCAAATTCTTTAATCACATTATCATAATCAACATTTCCTTTTACTTCCCAAGGAGTTATCTTCATAACCATAAAAATACCTCATTCTAACAACCATTTCCACAAAGGAATATATTTTATTTTTTTATTATCAATTATTTCTTCTTTTTCTATGTTTTGAGTAATAATAATACCTTCATTTAATTTAAATTCTTTTAGTCCAAATACTAAAGCATTAATTTCTCTTTCTTTTGTTTTTTCGTTAGATAAATCATAACACACTTGTATTAATTCTTTTACTTTTTGTTTTTCAACAATTAAGAAATCTACTTCTAATTTGGATTCATTTTCCCAATAATATGTTTCTTTATTTTTTCTTTTTAATTCTATAAAAACTACATTTTCATATAATCTACCTATATTTTCTGAAAATGCAAATGCCATTTTATTTACTAAACCAGCATCTATACAATAAATCTTTTTAGAATATGTGTTTTGTTTTTTTAAAGAATAATCAAATAAAGGATGTTCAAAAAATATGTAACTATTAGTTAAATAAGAAACATAATCTTTTGCAGTATTAACACTACCTAATCCAAAATTATTTTTTAAAGAAGTATAAGAAAACTTTTTTGCAATATTAGACAACAAAAACAAACTTATTTTCTTAAAATTATTTTCATCTTTAATAGTGTATCGATTCAATATATCTTTATTTAAAACATCTTGATATATGTTTTGTAAAATATCTGAATTATTAAATATTATTACTTCCGGAAATCCACCAGATTTTATATAATCTTCTAAATATTTTCTTATTTTTATTTGACCTTTTGTAGAATTATAATTTTCTTTAAATTTTTTATAACCCAAATATTCTTTAAAAGAAAATGGATATATTGTAATATCAAAGTGTCTACCCGTTAAATAAGTAGATATTTCTTTAGATAGCAAATCTGCATTAGACCCAGTTATAAAAAATCTTTTATTTTCAGCATATAATCTATTAACAAATTTGTTCCAATCATATTTTCCTTGTATTTCATCAAATAAAAAAATATTTCTATCTCCAAAATTTTTTAGAAATATTTCATACAATAATTGAAAATCTTTTGTTTGGAAATCTATTAATCTTTCATCAGAAAAATCCAAATAATAAAATTTATTTTTATAATGTTTACTCATTACTTGTAATAAAAAAGTGGATTTACCAACCCTTCTATGTCCAGTAACAACAATATTTATTTTATGATTTATAATATTGGAAATATCATTTAATTTGTCTCTTGGATAACTTAAAGATAACTTTTCCAATCTATTTTGCTGATCTAATACTATTTTTGTTAAATTTGCTTCATCCATAAATATATATAAGGCATACAATTTATAAATTTGTTCATTATCAGTGAACAAAATTATACTTTTTGTGCATTTGAAACGCATAAATCTCGTGATTTGTTATAGTCAATTGTAACAAAAACACTACTAATAACGATTACTTTTTTTATAAAGGTTTTCAAGGGCTATGAAAACCACCTTCAAAATACCACTTATTTAATACTCATATAATATTAATATCTTTTTAAATTTATGTAACCTCTTTTAAGATATTTATTTAATTAATCAATGAAAATAAAGCTATTGGAACATACAAATTATTACCATCAAACCTTAATTCACCGCTATAAACAACTATTACCCCTTTTTTATAAACTTTTTTGTTTTTCGAACCGATTTCGAAAATAATATTATCTACTATAAAATCATTTTTATTTTCTTCATAAAAATATTTTATCCCTTTATCTAAAGATCTTATAATTCTTACAAATAAATCTTCTTTGCTAAAACCTTTTACGATTTCTTGTTCAGTATTAGTTAAAGCAAATCTAAAATTTGGAGTATAAAAAACATATCTTTTTGCATCTCCCAATCTTTTTGTAGTAACAGACGGCTCAACATAATCTATTAACTTTGCCTTTTCTAACAAATTAATAAATTTAAAAATCAAAGATTTTGATGACCCAGTTACTTTAGTAATAGTAGTTATACTTGTTTTTTCATTAATTATTAAGAAATTTAATATCTTCTTTATTATATCTAGGTTATCAGTATTAAAACTCTCTATCTTTGGAATATCTTCGTAAATTACTTTATTTATAATATCTTGTATTACTTTTTTATCATATTTTTCAAGCATATATGGAAAACTACTTAATAAATAATTGTTAAATTCTTCTATTATCTCTTTAGATAAATGCCCCTCAAACTTTATTAAATCAAAATATTTTTGTTGTAAAGAATCTTTAGAAAAAATTATATTCTTAAGTTTATTATTAAAATCTACTTTAATATTATTTTTAATAAGCAAATATTCTCTAAACGATAAAGGATCTACAACAAATGTCTTTGCTCTTCTTATTAAATCAATACCTACTCTACTTATATTTATAGATGATGACCCAGAAATAATAATTAATTTATCAGGATTTAAATCTGCAAACAACTTAACACTTATTTGCCAATCCAAATATTGTATTTCATCAATTATAATAATTTTTGTATTTAATGTTTTTATAGTTTCAAAGAAATCATTTAAATTTATATTTTGATTAAACAAAAAATCTCCAGAAGTATAAAACGCAGATCTTTCAGACAAAATTGTATTTAATATAGTCGTTTTCCCAACACCTCTTAATCCAATAATAAATATTAAATTAGGAATATTCTTTAAAGTATAGAAATCATCTATATGCTTATTAATTTCCCCATAAACAAATCTTTGCGATTTTTGCTTTATTTTCAATTTATTACGCTTATCATACTCTAATATTTTCTCAAACAAATCACTAACCATAATATAATATCATCCAAAATATTTAAAAAAGTTCTTTTTTTAGAACATCAATCATTCTCTTCATAAGTCATTCACAAATAAAACTCTATTATGTAGTATTAATCTTCCAAAAACCTAAAAATATGTGAATAAGGTTCTTTTTTTAGAACATCAATTAATTCTTAATTTTTTTAATAATTTTTCTTTAGTTTTTACAACAATAAGCTTTAACTCAATTACTTCAATTCTTATTAACACAACAGATTTTTAACATAAGTTTATCGATAAATTTTTTCAATAATCTTATCAATAACATTTTCTGGCAAATTCTTACCTTGTTTAATTGCTAAACGCATTTCTTCTGCAGTATATTTATCTTTAAATGGTTTTAATTTATATGTTAAAGTATCAATATCTTGTTTATATTGTGTATAAACATTATTTTCAAAGCCCAATCTTTTTTCTAAATTTTGTTTTTCATTATAATTATTTTCTAAATGTACTTTTCCTTGTTCTAAGTGTTTATTTTCTTTTTGCATTTCATTTGCAATTTTACTTTCCAAAACAGAAATCTTACTTTCAACTTCTGTTTTTTTCATTTTAAATTCGGTTTCATTAATTTCTTGTTTGAAATACTTTCTTTTCAAATCACCCAAAATTCTTTTTTCAACTTCCAAATCATCTTGCAATTGTTCAAAACTTTTACCTTGCAATTCTTTAGAAAATGCTTTTTGTTTTGATGATAATGAAGTTATAGAAATTGTTAATATTACCAAAACTAATACTATTCCAAATAAAATATAATAGATATATAATGGAACCAATAAAGACATAGTTGGAATTTCTTTATTTATTAAAAAAGTATTTCCTGCAACATCTGAACCTTTAAAATTTAAAATTGTTGATTTTAATATACCTACATCATCGTAATCTGTTGCAAAATAACCTTCATTACTTCCAGAATCAATTCTATTAAAAATATAATTTTTATCTTCAAAATATAAAGTTATAGAATCAGCATCATATAATGCATCATTTTGATATTTTATTGCTAAAATAATCTCTCCTGAACTTTTAATTACTCCCGATTCAGTAGGACTAATTAATTCTACTTTTAATTCATTTGTTACATCTAAAGATTTAGATATTTCTTTTTCAATTAATTTATCATCATATAATCCTGAGAAAACAACTTTAAAATTTATTTTTGGTTCATTTTCAGGCATAAAATATCCTTTAAAATTTTCTAAATTATATGTTTTTCCTTTATATTCAATCCAGGCTTTTAAATTAGTTAATTTACTATCAATATAATTTTCTTTCAAAATATATTTTGCATTAACAAAAATCTTTTGACCATAATTGGTTTTATTTATTTTTGGTTCAATTAAAACAATATCAAAAACATCTTGCCCTTCTATTACATCATATTCAATTTTTTTACTCAATTTTACGTAGTTTCCAAAATCATCTTTTGCATCTTTAAATTTAAATGTAATTTTAGTATCATAATCTAAGCTTTTAACTCTATAATTTGTATTTATTATATAACATTTATCTTCAACTTCTTCCAATTCAAATTCTATAGTTTCTGATGCTTCTAAAATCATTTTAGCATTAGAAAAAGCATCATCTAATTTATTATTAGGCAATCGAAAACATAATATAACACTTTCAATAGTATTTCCCACACTTAAAGAATTATCTCCTTCTGGGAATTTAGTTATTAACTCTATTTCTGGATTTATTGCATCTGTACTAATTAATCCAATAGGCACAGTTTTCGAAGTTTTTAAACTTAATTTTCCTTTCACATAATTAGCATCAAATTTAATTTCAGATATTTCATTTGATAAATAATCTAATTCTATTTCCCCTTCAAAAGAATTTATTGTTCCAGTAACTTTAGTTAAATTTATTTTTGGAAAATTCTTATCTGGATTATATAATCCTGCAGAAACTTTTGCCTCAATTGGCGAACCAGTATTATCCGTTATGTTTGCCAAAACTTTAATTTTTTCACCTTTATTAAATTCTTGATTTACCAAAGGATTCTTTATAGTTAAAGAAATATCTGCATCTACTATTTCTATACTATGCGAAACACTTTCTGTTGAGCCCTTATTATCTGTTATTGTTAAGTTTATTGAATATTTCCCTTTCTTAGTATATGTTTTTTTAGGATTTTGTGTTGTACTTGTTGTTCCATCTCCAAAGCTCCAAGTGTATTTTAATGTTTCTTTACCAGAATAATTAAAAGTTGCTTGCAAACTTAATTCTTC
>CAZQQS010000026.1:0-1714 GCA_964595665.1 uncultured archaeon
AGTAAAAACGCTTCCAAACATAGTTTAACACACTAACTAAGTTTTGAAAAGTTTTTTTTAAAATCTATAACTATATATTTATATTATTATTCATACTATTTGTGCTAAACCTACAACATAATTTTTGCCATATTTCTTTGCACATTTAGGGCAAGTTGTATAATACATATAGATTTTTTTAGGTTCTTTTTTAGTTTTTCTTTTTGCATAATTTTTAATATCTTTAATCCAATTTGGGCAATTTTTATAAGCCCCTTCGTAAACTTTTGTTAAAAATTTTCCAGATAATCTAACATTATCTAATTTATCAATATGTTTAGTTACATAAAAATATAATTCTGTTTTCCACATGTTAGGAGAATATGCTAACATTAACCAATTATTTTTTTCTGGCATTGCTTTATTATTAGTCATTTGTTTTATTGTTTTTTTAATAACACAACCCATTCCTAAGGGCATATAAAATAAACTAAATATTTTCTTTCTTATAAATAATTTATTTTTCCACTCTATAGTTTTTTCATCCCAAAGTTTAGTATTAAACTTAGGACAACATATTTCATCATTTAATTTTGCCATTTAATCACTCTCTATAATTGTAATTATATACATTAAGAATTATAGTATTGTAATATTTATATTGTACATTTAAACATAACCAAAATAAGATAGCTTTTTATTATTGCTTTATATTATATATAAGGGATTGTTGTGGAATATACAAATGGTTATACTTTTTTAAAATGGGCTGGGGCAAAATCTAAACTTTTGTCTCAATTAATTGAATTTATGCCTCATAAGATTGAAAATTATTATGAGCCTTTTTTAGGTAGTGGAGCAATGCTTTTTTATGTTTTACATACATATAATGTGAAAAAAGCATATGTTTCAGATATTAATTCTGAATTAATTAATACTTTTATTATGGTTAAAGAAAAGCCACAAGAATTAATTAAGTTATTAGAAATATATCAAAAGCAACATTCAAATGAATATTATTATAAAATAAGAGATAATGTTCCTAAAGATAAATTAGAATTGGCTGCACGATTTATTTATTTAAATAAAACTTGTTTTAATGGATTATATAGGGTTAATTCAAAAGGGTTTTTTAATGTACCTATTGGTAGTTATAAAAATCCTCCAATATTACAAGAAGATAAAATTTTGAAAGCATCAAAATTGTTGCAAAAAGTAGAATTTAATGTTTTTGATTACAAACAAATCCTTTCTAAAATTAAAAAGAATGATTTTGTATATTTAGACCCGCCTTATCATCCTTTAGAAGATAAAAATAGTTTTACTAAATATAGCAAAGATGATTTTGCAGAAAAAGACCAAAAAGATTTAAAGCAATTCTGTGATGAATTAAATGCTAAAAAAGTTAATTTCTTAGAAAGTAATAGTTATACTAAGTTTATAAAAGAGCTTTACAAGAATTATACTCAAAGTGAAGTATTAGCAAATAGAATGATTAATTGTAAAGCAATAGGTAGAGGAAAGATAAAAGAATTAATAATTTATAATTATGAGGTGAAATTGTGATGTATGATTTTTATAAAAGAATTTTAGGCAATGTAGATGTTGTAAAAGAATTTCAGAATAATTTAGTGCCGACCAATAGAACCAATTCATTTTTTGTTAATTGGGACAAAGTTAAGAAAAATACAGAGAAATATAATCTTGCATTTAGTATTTTGGATAGTTTAATAAA
>CAZQQS010000026.1:1724-4620 GCA_964595665.1 uncultured archaeon
TGCCGACAAAAAATTTTATAAGTTGATAAAAGAGTATCCTGAGATTATACCTTCATTTCCAATTTTGTTTGCAACAAGAGAATTAGAATTAACAATTGTTGAAGACTTCAATATAAATAATGCGAACTATACTAATTACAAATTTAATTATAAACGAGGCGATTTAGTTAAAGAAGCCGATATAAATAAATTTATTGGATTGTTTCATAAATTAAAATTATTTGAGTTGTTTAAAACAATAAAACATACTAAAGATTATGTTTTGGGCGTAGAAGTTGGATTAGATACTAATGCAAGGAAGAATAGAAGTGGAACATCTATGGAAGATTTATTATTACCTGTAATAACAGATTTGTCTAAAGAGTTAAATTTTGAAATTATTCCACAAAAAAAATTTAAAAAGATGACCATAAATACACCAGTAGAATTGAAGAATAGAAAAGCCGATTTTATATTAATTAAGAATAACAAATTAGTCAATATTGAAGTAAATTTTTATAATGGTGCGGGATCAAAGCCAGAAGAAATAGTTGATTCATATATTAATAGATATAACGAATTAAACAATTCAAAGTGTTTCTTTATTTGGATTACTGATGGTTTTGGGTATAAAACTAGTAATCAAATAGAAAAAGCATTTAATAAAATACCTTATGTGTTGAATATCCATTTTGTTAAAAAAGGATTGTTAAAACAAGCACTAACTGAAATTTTTAAGGATTAATGTTATGTTAAATAAATATTTTTCTAAAAATAATTTTGATTTGTATTTAGGAAATAATTTAGATGTATTACCAAATTTGAATTCTAATTCTGTTGATATGATTTTTGCTGATCCACCTTACTTTTTGTCAAATGGTGGAATAACTTGCAGAGCAGGACAAATTGCATCTGTAAATAAAGCTGATTGGGATAAATCTAAAGGGTTTGATAAAGATTTAGAATTTACTGAGAATTGGTTAAAAGAATCAAAACGAATTTTGAAAGATAATGGTAGTATTTGGATTTCGGGAACATTGCATAATACTTATATGGTAGGATATACTTTACAAAAATTAGGTTTTAAAATATTAAATGAAATTGTTTGGTACAAATCTAATGCTCCACCAAATTTGTCTTGTAGATATTTTACACATAGTCATGAGACTTTATTGTGGGCGCGAAAAAGTCCAGATATTCCCCATAAGTATAATTATGATTTGATGAAAAGTTGGGATTTTGGCGCAGATAAAATAAATACTAAAGATAAACAAATGCGATCTGTTTGGCAAATACCTTTAACACCTATGTGGGAAAAAGAATTTGGAAAACATCCAACGCAAAAGCCATTAGAATTATTAAAACGAGTAGTTTTATCTAGTTCTGATAAAGGCGATATTATTTTAGACCCATTTAATGGTTCAGGAACAACAGGGATAATCGCAAATAAATATGGTCGAAAATATATAGGTATTGATATTGAAAAAGAATATTTAGACTTGACATTGAGACGAATAAAAGAGTAAATAATTTTATTTCTTAAATGCACTTGCTGTTTTACCTGCATCCCATGTTTTTCTAGGCCTTATTTTTACTAACCATAATTTTTCAGAATTATCATCTAATATTAATGCATAACCTTTAGCTCTTGGCATAGTACCAAAGTATTTATCCATATTTTCATTTAAATAACTTGGTCTTAATGTTTCAACGGAATCAATATCCATTTTTGCAGTTAATCTCATACTAATAAACAAATCACACTGAGATATTGCATCAGGATGTAATCTTTCAGGTCTTTGTGTTGCTAAAAGTAAAGATAACCCTGGTTGTCTTCCAACTCTTACCCATTCTAATAAAACATCTAAAGCCATAGAACTTCTATCTTTAGGCATAAACATGTGTGCTTCATCAATTAACATCCATACCATAGGTAAATCATTTTGTTTTTCATTTCCTTCAATTAAAGATATTTCTTCTCTTTTTCTTTCTAATTCTCTTTGTTCAAATAACCTTTTACCTAATATTGCTACAATGATTTCACGAACGTTTTCCATTCCTAAAACTTGCCCATAAGTAGAAACATCAATTACAGTTACAAAACCAGGTTTTGCAATATCTACTATTGAAGATCCATCTTTAAAAAATATACCCCAAGATTCTGAAACTTTAAATCTGTTTTTCAAAGAAATTCTATCTTTTTCATTATAATTTGTTAATGAATCTATAATTGAATAAATTTCATTAATTCCATAATATGTTCCAAATGTATCTCTAGCTTTATCTATAGTTTCTAATAAAATTGCAGATTCTACTTCACTCCAAGATAGATGAAACATAGATAACCATTCAGTAGCATCTATATCACCAGTTTTGATTGCAAAACCATCATCTACTGGCATTTTATTATTTTTATAAAAGTCTAATTTACCCATAGGTACTAAAACTCTCATTGTTGAAATACCTTCTGGTTGTAATCCCCAATCATATAATATTTGATTATCTTCTTTATTACTCAATTTCATAGACCAAAAAATACCTACTGTATCTATAATGATTACAGCCATGTTTTGTCTTATATCTGGGGGTAATTCTGCAAATCCTTCTGTAACTACTGACATAGTATAGGATTTTCCACCTCCACGTTTTCCACAAATTAGCATTACGTGGGGTTTTGCTAAATCTACTAAAATTTTTCTACCCAAAACAGGATTTTCTCCAGAACTCATTACTACTTTTGCTAAATATGAAGTTCCTTTTTTACCATATTTTCTAATATCACTTTCAGTTCTACCTATAATTACTTCTTCATTACTTAATTCAAAACCCATAAAAATCTATAAAGATATATTAAATAAATATATATAATTATCTTAAATTTAAAATATAAAAAAATAAAAAGAGGTAAGCAAAATGC
>CAZQQS010000027.1:0-4067 GCA_964595665.1 uncultured archaeon
TAAGCTTTTAATGGAGTATCAGAAGTTTTCATTTGCCAATAAATATATGGTGCAGCAGTCCATCTTACTGCTTTTCCTAAAGGTGTTTGCAATAATCTATTATCAAAAGTATTATATAAAGAATAATGTAAAGCATTTGCATAATTTTTAGAAATTAATTTTTCTTTTGCTAAAAAATCAACTAAATTATTTGTTTTTGTTAAACCATCAACAGAATCGTTAATACTTTTTATATAATCTTTTTTTAAATCATTTAATAAATTTTTTGCAGCAGTTTCATCCATTTTAGAAAATCCTGATGCAAACAATTCTATATCTGTAGTACCAGCAGGAATTCTTTTTAACAAATCATCTGCATTATCTTTAACAATATTATAATATACTCCATCAATTTGAACTGCCATTGCTTTATTAGGATTAGCTTTTAAAAATGCATCTACAGAATCTTTTACAGCATCTCTTGCATAAGTTGTTTCTAATTTATATCCAGAAGTAACGTGTAATTTTGTAGCTAAATCATCAATATTACTTAAGCCACCAAAAAAATCTTTAGATGCTCCACCAGTTATACCTTCTACTCCTGAACCTTTTGGAATACCATAACTTTGATATTTTGTATTACTTCCAGAAAAAGATTTTACGGGATCCAAAGCACCACTTTTAGAAAAAACAGATTCATCTTTAATTAATGCTAAAACAGCATCATCATCTAATCCAGATAATTGAGCTTTTAAAGATTGCGCATACGCACTCTTTTGAGCAATATAATCTGCAAATAATTTTTGATCCCCAACATTATCTTTTAATACTTTTGCAAATTCTTTTTTTAATAATTCTTGTGCTTCAACAGTTTTTCCGCCAGCCAATAATTTTTCTAATTCATCAAAATTCTTTTTTCCAACTTTTGCAATAAAACCATCTGTTTCCATAGTTTTCAAAATACTATCAATACTTTTTTTATTTGATACAGTTCTAACTTTAGACAACCAACTAGGAGTTACTGTATTTTTTAAATTTGGAAATACTTTTCTTGTAAAACCAGTTATTGCAGGTCCAAACATTGAACCCAACATTGTTGTTGAATATAACGCATTATAATGCCTATCAAAAAA
The DNA here is from genome assembly GCA_964595665.1 of uncultured archaeon. Lineage (GTDB taxonomy): Archaea > Iainarchaeota > Iainarchaeia > Iainarchaeales > 0-14-0-20-30-16 > 0-14-0-20-30-16. The sequence goes on from CAZQQS010000027.1 coordinate 1,113, forward strand.
AGAATACGCGTAAACTCTACATCTATTTGGGGCATCTTGACCTGCACAAACATCTTCAAAATGTGCTTCAAAATTATCTACTTTAATATGATTTGGAATTGATTCTCCAGGCACTCTTTTAAAAACATTTAAATTAGAATCTAAAATTTCATTCATATCTGGCAAAATAGAATTATCTATTTTAGGTTCTAAAGATTCACCAGCTTTTAAAAAATCATCTTCTACTAAAACAGATTCTTTTGTAGTATAATCTGATGTTAAGTCAGAATCTACTCTAATTAAATCTTTAAAACTTTCCCAAGCTAACTTTCCACCAGTTATTGAATTAGAATAAGTTAATGCAGGATTATTAACTGCACATACTTTTTCATCTAAACCTTCACATCTGGCAACTCTCAAAGTATCTTCTAAAATATATGCGTGAGCATAATCACCAAAACAAACTTCATTATTTATCAAATCATTTTTTTTAATTGGATTATCTTCACAACCAATACTTACCGCAACTCCAGTTTTATTATCTGGGCTAATATCATTAATTTCAACACATTCTTCTTGGTTTTTATCTGCATTTGCTTTTGCTTTATCATCAGCTGCTTTTTCTGCAGCTTTTGGATCTTTTACTGCATCTCCAGAATATATTGTTGAAGGTTTTGATGCAGGGTATAAAAAATTATCCCATATTGCTTGAACTTGTTGAGGTGTTAAAGATAATGTTTGACATTGTCCTACACTATAAGTTGAAGCATAAGTTTCAGGAACATATTGTGCATTAACAAAAACAAATAATGAAAAAAATATTAATATAAATGATAAATACTTCAAAAACATAACACTCAACCATAAATCATTATTAACAATCCGCCTAAAATCCACGGAAATATCAAATTAACTATATTTAATACAAATGATAATATTAATATAGTCAAGATAGTATTAATAAACTCACTTTCATATTTAAACTTTTTGAAGATATAAGAGCCCAAAAAAACAAATACTTGGGAAATAATTGCAAAAATAAACGCATAATACAAAAATAACCCTAAATGATATAAAACATATATAAAACCATTATCAACATTGTTTAAACCAGATAAAGGATACCCATAAAACAAAAATGGTGCAAAAAAGATAATAATTACTACTAAAAAGGAAATTATGTATGATGCCAATAATGAAGCAAAAGTCCAAGTCAACTTATTTTTAAATAATTTGAAGAAGAATTTCCCAAAATACACTAAAGGTAATAAAATTAATGCCAAAATTAAGGTATATAGTAAAATTGACCCGCTAGTATATAGTATACTTAATAATATTTCCTTAATCATCTATTAAATAATACACAACATATTTAAAATTATATGCATTTTATCTATCATGGATGAAATTACTAATTTAGTTAATGTTTTAAAACCACAAATAAAAAATTATAAAGAAAGGCAAATTAAAAGTGCAATATTGGCAGAAGGGTATTCTGAAGAGATTGCAAACAAAGTTATTGCAGAATTATTTAAACAAGAACCACAAAAAACTAATAATCCTATAAAAGAAGAAATTAAAGAAAATACTAATAAAAAAGATTATTATTCGGAAGTTGATAAATTGTTAGATGAATTAAGAAAAACTAATAATATCACAAATACATTAGAAATTCCTAAACCAAATATTTTAGAATCGGAACCTAAAATTATGCCCAATAGACGAATTGTTGGAGATAATAATAATTTAGAAGATAAAAAAAAGGAATTGGATTCTATAATAATTGAATCTGGGGACGAAGATAAAATTGTTTTAAATGATGGAAAAATAATTAATTTAGAAGATTATCCAAGAAGAGATTGGAGAACCTATAGAGATCAAGGTAAAACTTTAGCACAAATAAAAAATGAAAAAAAAGAAGCATTAAGAAAAGAAATTTATGAATTAAAAAGAAATTCTCCAGAAACAAATTCAAATACTAAAGAAGATATTTCTGATATGATATTTAATCAATTAAAAGAAAAAAATGTTGATGTCTCTGATATTAAAGTTAGAACTGCAACAAGAGAAGAAGCAAATAGATTAAGAGACGAATATAAAGAAAAACAAATTGAAAAAAAAGAGTTAGATTTGGCAGTAGAGAATATTTTAACACAATATGAAAAAGAACCTAATGCTGAGAATAATAAATTGGGTGAAAAAAAAGAAATTAAGCAAGAACAAAAAACAAATTCTAATTTAGATATGGATTTAGGCAATGACTTTAATCTAAATATGGATTCTGAATCTAATACAAATAATGACAATAATGAATTTGATTTAGGTTTAGATTTAAATTTAGATGATAAGAAAAAGGAAAAGAAAAAATAATTTTCTTTTCAAGCAACAAATATTTGATCTTTAATTGTTGTTGCAATTAAAGAAGAATGACTATGCGGGTTTTTAGTTTCAGCGCCTTGAGACAAAATTGGACTTGCAACATCTACATAGTAATCTATATTTCCAGAGGTCTTTTGAGTTCTTAACCAATCATTAATTTCATTAACAACATTTAAATTCTCAGTTCTAGGAACAGTACTTGTAACAATTATTTTTATATTTTTAGATTTCGCTAAATTAAATATTTTTGTATAATTTGTTTTTGTATAATTTGATCCGTTTGTTAAATCATTTCCACCAGCAGTTAATATTATAACTTCTGGAACATTTCCAGAATTTATTGCTGTTGTAAATCTTTGTAAAATCCAATCACTACTTTTACCACCACAATACAACATATCATTCTCACAAGGACTTTGATCTGCATTAGAATTATAATAAGTTTGACCCCTTCCCCAAACAATACCACAAGAACTTGTTAAATTTTTTAATATATCGTCATAACCAACAGCAATAGAATCACCTAATAAAAATATTTTTTTACCTTGTTCACAAAAATTACCAATTGTTGCTACAACAGTATTTGATGCAGATGGT